>NZ_JBFUHV010000008.1:0-138199 GCF_056402215.1 Rhodococcus sp. P4_B6
GCCGGAGCCCGAGGGGCGGCGGGGCCGCAGGCGGGCGGCGGAGGACGACGACTCTTCGGGCGCGCACTCGAACGGGCTGTCCGTCGCCGAGATCATGGCCAACATGCAGTCCGCGTCGGGGGCGTCCCAGAGCGCCGGAGGCAGGCGTCGCCGGGCCGAATAGGCTCCGACTCGCCCGAGGATCAACCCGCACGGTGTGAGGCATATATCACTCTGCCTGCGCATGGCGGGCCGAGTTCGAGCCGGGCTATCCTCACCGTGGAACGTCTGGTACCCGCCGAGCGGGACTGGAACGAACGAGAGGACGAAGGTGACCTCTTTCGGGATCACTAATGGCCCTGCGCCTGCGAGATTGACGGTAGGAATCGTCTCCGCCGGCCGGGTCGGAACAGCAATCGGTGCCGCGTTGGAGCGGGCGGGTCACGTCGTCGTCGCCTGCTCGGCCGTCTCCGACGCGTCACGGCATCGGGCACGTACCCGGCTTCCCGAGACCGAGATTCTGCCGGTCTCGGAGGTCGCGGCCCGCTCCGAACTGCTCATTCTCGCTGTCCCCGACGCCGAACTGCCGTCGCTGATCGCGGGGCTGGCCTCGACCGGTGCCGTGCCGGGTCGCGCGATCGTCGCCCACACGTCCGGCGCGAACGGCATCGGGATCCTCGGCCCCCTCACGGAGCAGGGTGTCGTTCCGCTCGCGATTCACCCCGCGATGACGTTCACCGGCCACGACGAGGACACGGTCCGTCTCGCATCCGCCTGTTTCGGTATCACCGCCGCCGACGACATCGGCTACGCGATCGCGCAGTCGCTGGTTCTCGAGATCGGCGGCGAGCCGGTGCGGGTCCGCGAGGACATGCGGCCGCTGTACCACGCCGCTCTCGCTCACGGCAGCAACCACCTGGTCACGCTCGTCGTCGACGCCGTCGCCGCGCTGCGAGTCGCGCTCGAAGGCCAGGAACTGCTCGGCCAGGAGTTGATCGGCGACGATCCGAACGGCCTGGCCGAACGAGTTCTGCAGCCGCTGCTGTCCGCGGCGCTCGACAACGCGCTGCGCCGCGGACCCGCGGCGCTCACCGGGCCCGTCGCCCGGGGCGACTCCGAGGCGGTGGCCACGCATCTGCGCGTCCTCGAGGAAGTCGATCCGCGGATTGCGGCCGGCTACCGGGCCCTCTCGCTGAGGTCGGCGCAGCGCGCCGGCGCCCCACCTGAACTGCTGGACATCCTGGAAGACCGGAGGTGAGCCCCGTGAGCGATCTGCAGGGCGGATACAAGCGCGGCGAACTGACCGTGCACCACGACCCGAGCGTGCTGACGCGGGTCTCGAAGGCGCTGCGCGGCGTCGGCCGCCAGGTCGCGCTCGTGCCCACGATGGGAGCCCTCCACACGGGTCACCTGGAACTGGTGCGGCAGGCCAAGCTCACCGGCGCGGTGGTGATCGTCTCGATCTTCGTCAACCCGTTGCAGTTCGGTGCCGGCGAAGACCTCGACGCCTACCCGCGCACCCTCGACGCCGATCTCGAACTGCTGCGTGAGGCCGGAGTCGAGCTGGCGTTCGTGCCGACCGCGGCCACCATGTACCCGGCCGGTCCGCGGACGACGATCCACCCCGGACCGCTGGGCGCAGAGCTGGAGGGCGCGTCCAGGCCCACGCACTTCGCGGGCATGCTCACCGTCGTCGCCAAGCTGCTGCAGATCGCCGCACCGCACGTCGCGTACTTCGGCGAGAAGGACTACCAGCAGCTGACGCTGATCCGGCAGATGGTGACCGACCTGAACTTCGACGTCCGCATCTTCGGCGTGCCCACGGTGCGTGAACACGACGGACTCGCGCTGTCCTCGCGGAACCGCTACCTCGACGAGGATCAGCGGAACGCGGCGACGACGTTGTCCGCGGCCCTGATCGCCGGTGCCCACGCCGCGGCCGGGGGCGCCGAGGCGATCCTCGCCACCGCGCGCGAGGTGCTGGCGTCCACCCCCGAGGTGGAGGTCGACTACCTCGAGGTGCGGGGCGTCGACCTCGGTCCGGCCCCCGCGCGAGGCGATGGCCGGCTGCTCGTCGCCGCCAGGCTCGGAAACACCCGCTTGATCGACAACGTCGGTGTCGCCGTCGGCACCGGTTTCCTCGAACGTGACACCGAGGCGTCGGACGCGTCGGCGACAGACGAACTTCTTTCCCGCTAGAAGAGTAAGGACCGGAACATGTTTCGCACCATGATGAAGTCGAAGATCCATCGCGCCACCGTCACACACGCCGACCTGCACTACGTGGGCTCGGTGACGGTCGACCAGGATCTGATGGATGCCGCCGACCTCCTCGAGGGTGAGCAGGTGTGCATCGTCGACATCGACAACGGCGCGCGGCTCGAAACCTATGTCATCGCCGGCGAGCGGGGAAGCGGTGTCATCGGGATCAACGGTGCGGCAGCGCATCTGGTCAAGCCCGGCGACCTCGTCATCCTCATCGCCTACGGCGTCATGAACGAGCAGGAGGTGCGCGACTACGAGCCGCGCGTCGTGTTCGTCGACGCCGCGAACAAGCCGGTCGAACTCGGTGCCGACCCGGCGCACGCGCCGGAGGGCTCCGGCCTGATCACCCCGCGCATGCTGTCGACGCTCGACGCCGAGCGCGAATCCAGTTTGGTGTAACCCGTGCTCCTCACCGTCGACGTCCGGAACACGAACATCGTTCTCGGACTGTTCACCGGTACCGGTGAACACTCGAAGTTGGTGCAGGACTGGCGGATGCGCACTGATGCGAGGATGACGGCCGACGAACTGGCGCTCATCTTCCGCGGGCTCCTCGGCGCGCACACCGATCAGATCACGGGGGTGTCCGCGCTGTCGACGGTGCCGTCGGTGCTGCGGGAGATCCGCGTGATGCTGACGCGGTACTGGGGGCACGTCCCGCACGTGCTGGTGGAACCCGGGGTGCGAACCGGTGTTCCGCTGCTCGTCGACAACCCCAAAGAGGTCGGCGCCGACCGGATCGTGAACAGTCTTGCGGCGCATCACCTCTACGACGCGCCGTGCATCGTGGTCGACTTCGGGACGTCCACGTGCGTCGACGTCGTGTCCGCGAAGGGTGAGTTCCTCGGCGGCGCCATCGCGCCCGGCCTCGAGATCTCCTCGGACGCACTCGCGTCGCAGTCGGCGGCGCTGCGCAAGGTCGAACTGGTGAGGCCGCGCTCCGTCGTCGGCAAGAACACCGTCGAATGCATGCAGTCGGGTGCGGTGTTCGGTTTCGCCGGCCTCGTCGACGGACTGGTCCGCCGGGTGCGCAGGGAACTGCCCGCCTTCTCCGGTTCCGACGTGGTGGTGATCGCGACCGGCGACCGTGCGCCGCTGATCATGCCCGAGACGGAGACCGTCGACGAGCACGAACCGGATCTCACGCTCGAAGGGCTGCGCCTGGTCTACGAGCGGAATCAGGCCCGCAAGGGAGCGCGTCGCAGTCCGCTCGACTGATGGGTTCCCTCTTCGCGGAAGTTATGTCAGAATGGTCCCCGTGAATCTCTGCACGAGTGCTCAGGAGTGTTGTCGAGGCTGAACGCTGCCTTGACCAATTCACACTTCTGGGAGTCTCTCTCGTGCTCGCAACGTATTCTTCTGCATCTGTACCCACCCGTCTTCGCCCGGCTGACCTGCTGCGCATCACCGATCAGGGTGCTTCCGAGGTCCTCGACGGCCGCCACGACGTCCTGCTCCCGCAGAGCTGGCCCACCGACGAGCGCTGGTCGACCCGGCTCTACTCGGACGACGACGTCGATGTCTGGCTGATCAGCTGGGTTCCCGACCGGAATACCGAATTGCACGACCACGCAGGATCTTTCGGTGCGCTCACCGTTCTCAGCGGCGCGCTGTCCGAGTTCCGTTGGGCGGGTGATCAACTGCGTCACCGCATCCTCGACGCCGGCGATCAGGCCTCGTTTCCGCTCGGCTGGGTCCACGACGTGGTGCGGGCGCCGGACGCACCCGGGGCACAGGCGGTGACGCCGACGCTGAGTGTGCACGCCTACTCGCCGCCATTGTCGGCCATGTCCTATTACGAGGTCACGGACCACGGCACGCTGCGCCGTACCCGGACCGAGCTCACCGATCTCCCCGAGGGCGGTTCGAAGTGAACATCGACCAGATGCTCGAAGAGGCTCGCACCAAGATCGACCGGATGTACGCGTTCGAGCTGCCCGAGGCCGTGGCGCGCGGCGCGATCGTCGTGGACATCCGCCCGCAGGCGCAGCGCGCGATCGAGGGGACGCTGCCCGGCGCGCTCGCCATCGAACGCAACGTCCTCGAGTGGCGCTGCGATCCCACCAGCTCGGCGCACCTGGCGCTGGCGGTGGATCACGACGTCGAGTGGATCATCGTCTGCTCCGAGGGCTACACGTCGAGCCTCGCCGCGGCGGCCCTGCAGGAGCTGGGTCTCCACAAGGCGACCGACCTCGTCGGCGGGTACAAGGCGATCAAGGCGGCGGGGCTGCTGGGGTCGCTCATCGCGACGCAGCACTGCGTGCGGGAGTTGGCCACCGTCTCGGCGCACTGACGGCGAGCCGTCGGTCGGTGCTGACGGCGAGCCGTCGGTCGGTGCTGACGGCGAGCCGTCGGTCGGTGCTGACGGCGAGCCGTCGGTCGGTGCTGACGGCGAGCCGTCGGGATGAACGCTGACCTCTGAATAGGGGCACGACCGGCTGTCGATTAGGCTGGTGACCCGTGAGTGAAGTAGCAGCCCAGCCAGTCGACGACACCCCCGAGCAGCTTCGGATCCGCCAGGAGAAGCGTGAGCGCATTCTCGCGGAGGGACGCCAGGCGTACCCGGTGTCGGTGGCGCGCACCCACTCGCTGGCGGAGATCCGCGCCAAGTATCCGGACCTCGAGCCCGACACGACCACGGGCGACCAGGTCGGTGTCGCCGGCCGGGTGATCTTCGTGCGCAACACGGGCAAGTTGTGCTTCGCGACGCTGCAGGAAGGCGACGGCACTCAGCTGCAGGCGATGATCAGTCTCGCCGCTGTCGGCGAGGACGCTCTCGTGTCGTGGAAGGCCGATGTCGACCTCGGTGACTTCGTGTTCGTGCACGGTGAGGTGATCAGCTCCCGTCGCGGTGAGCTGAGCGTGATGGCCGATTCGTGGCAGATCGCGTCCAAGTCGCTCCGGCCTCTGCCCGTTGCGCACAAGGAGATGAACGAGGAGTCCCGGGTCCGGCAGCGTTACGCCGATCTGATCGTGCGCCCCGAGGCGCGGGACAATGCGCGTAAGCGTGTGGCAGTGGTCCGTGAGCTCCGGAACGCGCTCGAGCGTCGCGGGTTCCTCGAGGTCGAGACGCCGATGTTGCAGACGGTGGCAGGTGGCGCGGCGGCCCGTCCCTTCATCACGCATTCCAATGCCCTCGACATCGACCTGTATCTCCGGATCGCCCCCGAACTGTTCCTGAAGCGGTGCGTCGTGGGCGGTATCGAGAAGGTTTTCGAGATCAACCGGAATTTCCGCAACGAGGGCGTCGACTCGACGCACTCGCCGGAATTCGCGATGCTCGAGACGTACGAGGCTTACGGCACATATGACGATTCGGCCGTCATGATCCGCGAACTCGTTCAGGAGGTGGCGCAGGCCGCTTTCGGTTCGCAGGTCGTCACTCTTGCCGATGGCACCGAATACGACCTGAGCGGTGAATGGAAGACCCTCGAGATGTATCCGTCGCTGTCGCAGGCGATCGGTGTCGAGGTCACTCCGGATACCACGGTCGAGGAATTGCTGGCTCTCGCCGAGAAGGTGGGCCTCGAAGTCCCGAAGGACAAGGGTTACGGGCACGGGAAGCTGGTCGAGGAACTGTGGGAGCACCAGTGCGGCGACCAGTTGTTCGAGCCGACTTTCGTCCGTGATTTCCCGGTCGAGACGTCACCGCTGACTCGTGACCACCGCAGCAAGGCCGGGGTGACCGAGAAGTGGGACCTCTACATCCGTGGGTTCGAGTTGGCCACGGGCTATTCGGAATTGGTCGATCCGGTGATCCAGCGTGAGCGGTTCGTCGATCAGGCGCGTCTCGCGTCGGCCGGCGACGACGAGGCGATGGCCCTCGACGAAGAATTCCTCGCCGCAATGGAGCAGGGAATGCCGCCGACCACCGGTACCGGAATGGGAATCGACCGTCTGCTCATGGCATTGACGGGATTGGGAATCCGCGAAACAATCCTCTTTCCCATTGTTCGGCCTTCTTCTCGCTGATTCGCTGGGGGTGAATTCGCGCGGATAAATTCGATCCATTCCTCGTATTCCGAATCGGAAGAACAGGGGTATGGTTACCTCGGGTCGTAGCTCACGTTGACGATGAGACGTCGCTTCATTCGAGAGGAATTTCATCCCATGGCTAAGAAGGTCACTGTCACCCTGATCGACGATGTCGATCAAGAGGCGTCTGCCGACGAGACGGTCGAGTTCGGACTCGATGGTGTTCAGTACGAGATCGACCTTTCCTCGGAGAATGCGGCGAAATTGCGCGAGCAGCTCGACGTGTGGGTTTCCCACGCGCGCAAGGTGAGCTCGCGCAAGCGCGGCAAAGCGGTGGCGGCCCCGGCCGTCACCAAGTCCCGAGTTTCGGTCGACCGGGAACAGAGCGCCGCTATCCGGGAATGGGCGCGCAAGAACAACAAAAAGGTTTCTGCGCGCGGCCGTATCTCCGCCGAAATTATCGAGGCCTACAACAAGGCRAACTGAAAGTTAGCTGGGAACAGAATTCGCTGATTCGCTCCGCAAGGCGACCTGGACTGTTACCGTCCCGCTCTGATCCGACATTCGGGGAGTCTGGGGGTAGCTGTGCGCCGCTGCGTGTCCGTTTCAGGGATTCTGTTCCTGGCTTTCGTTATGTGGGCCGGGGTGGCATCCGCAGCGCCTGCCTATCCGGTGCCGGATTCGTTCCTCGCCGGAGTGCCCCTCGAATTGGGAAATCCGGACGGTTCGGCCCCGGGCTCGAACGACTGGTCCTGCCGGCCGAGTGACGCGCATCCCGAACCGGTGGTCCTCGTCCACGGGACGGGAGGCGCGCGCCAGACCAACTGGGCGGTGTATGCACCCCTGCTTGCCAACGAGGGCTACTGCGTGTACTCCCTCACCTACGGCAACTTCCCCGACCTGCCCTGGCCGCTCGACGCGATCGGCGGAATGACGCCCATCGACACCGGCACCGCTCAGATCGCCGCGTTCGTCGATCAGGTGCTGGCGAGTACGGGCGCCGCGAAAGTCGACCTGGTGGGACATTCCCAGGGCACGGTGCAGGCGAACAATTACGTGAAGTTCTTCGGGGGTGCGGACAAGGTCGCGAAGATCGTGTCGCTCGCCCCGCCGTGGCAGGGCACGTACGGAAACGATCAGATCAGTGCAGGCCGGTTCCTGCGTTCGCTCGGCGTCGACGACGCGGTGGCGGCAGGTTTCCCCATCTGCCAGGCGTGTCCCGAGATGCTTCAGGGGTCGAAGTTCATCGACCGCATGCGCGCGGGCGGGGTCTACGTCCCCGGGATCGAGTACACGAACATCGTCACCCGCTACGACGAACTGGTCGTCCCGTACACGAGCGGCCTCGAGCCGGGGCCGGACACCACCAACATCGTCGTCCAGGACGGGTGCCAGCAGGACTATTCCGACCACGTCGCCGTCGCCGGCTCCGCCCGCGCCGCCGGTTTCGTCCTGAACGCGCTGGACCGCGACAATCCGCGCGTGGTGCCGTGCAGTTTCGTCGCCCCTGTCGCGGGGTAGCCCCCCGCGAGATCCATCTGCCGCCAGTTACCGGGGGGAGGCCTGGGCAACCCGCTGGGTAACGCCGCCGACCCCGGCGGAAACGAATGGGTGGCGAACTCACAGCTCGTCGACATACCCTGTCCGGATACGCAGGTCTCGCCCCCTCGGGGAGCGGGCCGCCGGCCTCTATCGACCGGGTGCCCTTCACAGGCACCACCGGACCTGTTCGCTCCAGGCGTACAGCGAAGGGGAAACGATTGCCGGAGCTGGGGCGTTAAATACGAATAAGCAGGCGTGCTCGCCCACCTAAAGGGGTGGAGGGGCAGCAGGTCGATCGGCAGCCAACTAGAGTAATAGCTGGGGTCGTGGAACCTTCGTCGGTTCGGGGCGTCTGCCCTCGGAGCAGGCGCTGGCGATCTGCTTGTAGTGCCGGAGCGAAACGCGGCGAACAGGGACGAGACACCCGGTCTCGTGACTGCACGTCGGAAAGTGTGAGGGAGAGCGATGTTCGAGAGGTTCACCGATCGCGCACGGCGCGTTGTTGTCCTGGCTCAAGAAGAAGCCAGGATGCTCAACCACAACTACATCGGTACGGAGCACATCCTGCTCGGCCTCATTCACGAGGGCGAAGGTGTCGCTGCCAAGTCGCTGGAGTCGTTGGGCATCTCCCTCGAAGGAGTGCGCAGCCAGGTCGAGGAGATCATCGGCCAGGGCCAGCAGGCCCCGTCCGGCCACATCCCCTTCACCCCGCGTGCCAAAAAAGTCCTGGAGCTCAGCCTGCGCGAGGCACTGCAGCTCGGACACAACTACATCGGTACGGAGCACATCCTGCTCGGCCTCATCCGCGAGGGTGAAGGCGTCGCAGCGCAGGTTCTGGTGAAGCTCGGCGCCGATCTCAACCGGGTCCGTCAGCAGGTCATCCAGCTGCTTTCCGGTTACCAGGGCAAGGAGCCGGCCGAATCCGGCGGCACTCGTGGCGAGGCGGGCACCCCGTCCACGTCGCTGGTGCTCGACCAGTTCGGTCGCAACCTCACCCAGGCGGCCCTCGAAGGCAAGCTCGACCCCGTCATCGGCCGCTCGAAGGAAATCGAGCGCGTCATGCAGGTGCTGTCGCGCCGTACCAAGAACAACCCCGTGCTGATCGGTGAGCCCGGTGTCGGTAAGACCGCCGTCGTCGAAGGTCTCGCTCAGGCCATCGTCAACGGCGAGGTCCCCGAGACGCTCAAGGACAAGCAGCTGTACACGCTCGACCTCGGGTCGCTCGTGGCAGGCAGCCGCTACCGCGGTGACTTCGAAGAGCGCCTGAAGAAGGTCCTCAAGGAGATCAACACCCGCGGCGACATCATTCTGTTCATCGACGAGCTGCACACCCTGGTGGGTGCCGGCGCGGCCGAGGGCGCCATCGACGCGGCCTCGATCCTCAAGCCGAAGCTGGCCCGCGGTGAGCTGCAGACCATCGGTGCGACCACCCTCGACGAGTACCGCAAGTACATCGAGAAGGACGCCGCACTCGAGCGCCGCTTCCAGCCGGTGCAGGTCGGCGAGCCGACGGTGGAGCACACCATCGAGATCCTCAAGGGTCTGCGCGACCGTTACGAGGCGCATCACCGCGTGTCCATCACGGACGGTGCACTCGTCGCCGCGGCCACCCTGGCCGATCGCTACATCAACGACCGCTTCCTGCCGGACAAGGCCATCGACCTCATCGACGAGGCCGGAGCACGGATGCGCATCCGCCGGATGACCGCACCGCCGGACCTCCGCGAGTTCGACGACAAGATCGCCGACGCCCGCCGCGAGAAGGAGTCCGCGATCGACGCGCAGGACTTCGAGAAGGCCGCGAACCTGCGCGACAAGGAGAAGACCCTCGTCGCTCAGCGTGCAGAGCGGGAGAAGCAGTGGCGTTCCGGTGACCTGGACGTCATCGCCGAGGTCGACGACGAGCAGATCGCCGAGGTCCTGGGTAACTGGACCGGCATCCCCGTGTTCAAGCTCACCGAGGAGGAGACCACCCGTCTGCTCCGCATGGAGGAGGAGCTGCACAAGCGGATCATCGGTCAGGAAGACGCGGTCAAGGCCGTCGCCAAGGCCATCCGTCGTACCCGTGCCGGCCTGAAGGACCCGAAGCGTCCGTCCGGTTCGTTCATCTTCGCCGGCCCGTCCGGTGTCGGTAAGACCGAGCTGGCCAAGTCGCTCGCCAACTTCCTGTTCGGTGAGGACGACGCTCTCATCCAGATCGACATGGGTGAGTTCCACGACCGCTTCACCGCGTCGCGGCTGTTCGGTGCCCCTCCCGGCTACGTCGGCTACGAAGAGGGCGGACAGCTCACCGAGAAGGTGCGCCGCAAGCCGTTCAGCGTGGTGCTGTTCGACGAGATCGAGAAGGCACACCAGGAGATCTACAACACCCTCCTGCAGGTGCTCGAAGACGGCCGTCTCACCGACGGTCAGGGCCGGACCGTGGACTTCAAGAACACGGTGCTCATCTTCACCTCGAACCTCGGCACGTCGGACATCTCCAAGGCAGTGGGTCTCGGCTTCACGTCCGGTAAGGGCGACGAGTCGAACTACGAGCGGATGAAGCTCAAGGTCCACGACGAGCTGAAGAASYACTTCCGGCCCGAGTTCCTCAACCGYATCGACGACATCGTCGTGTTCCACCAGCTCACCACCGAGCAGATCGTTCAGATGGTGGACCTGATGGTTGCGCGCGTCGAGGTGGCCTTGAAGAACAAGGACATGACGATGGAGGTCACCGACAAGGCGAAGTCGCTGCTGGCCAAGCGTGGCTTCGATCCGGTCCTGGGTGCGCGGCCGCTGCGTCGCACCATCCAGCGCGAGATCGAGGACCAGCTGTCGGAGAAGATCCTCTTCGGCGAGGTCGGCCCCGGTCAGATCGTGTACGTCGACGTCGAGAACTGGGACGGCGAAGGCGCGGGCGAGGACGCGAAGTTCACGTTCCGCGGCGAGACGAAGCCGGTCACGGTGCCCGACGAGGTTCCGGTCGACCTGGCCAAGTCGGGCGCAGCCGACTCGGAGTAGTCGGGCAGTAGTCGAACGAGACGGGCCGCCGGTGGTTTCCACCGGCGGCCCGTTCGTGTGTGCGGGGTTCAGATGCTCTTGCGTCCCGACCAGTTGACGAGGCGCTCGGTGGGACCGGCGGTGGGGTGCGGCTCGACCACGTCCGCGAACGGCACGTGCCCGCCGCGTGGTTCCGCCGGGATCGCGCGCTGTGCGACGGCGAGCATGGCCTCCGCGAGTTCGGGGCGGGTTTCGGAGGGCTGGCCGGTGGCGACCGCCAGATCCCAGCCGTGCACGAGCGTCTCGTTGATGTAGCCCCAGATCGCGGCGCGGCCGGGGACGGTGCCCCACGGGGCGGTCACCGTTGCGTCGAGGCGGCTGTCGTCGGTCCAGACGGGCCACATGCGGTCGGCGGCCGACCGGTAGGCGTCCGCGTAGCCCTCGTCGGGGATGTCGGTGACGACGAGCGGAACGGTGGCCGGGTCGCCGCCCTCACCGATCACGCGGGCACGCTCCACGGTGGCGACGAGGTGGCCGAGCATGGTGCGGACGTCGAAGTCGGCGCACGGGGTGGATGCCGTCAACTGGTCCTCGCGGACGTTCTCGATGAGACCGGTGGTCCAGGTGAGGGCTTCGCGGTACAGGGGCCGGGGATCTGTCGTGTTTGTCATGAGGCAACTATCGCCGCAATACATGACATCCTCTGTCGTGTATTTCTGACAGACTTTCCGCATGCGCGCCGACCGTCTGCTCTCGCTCGTCCTCCTGCTCCGCAACCGTGGGCGAATGTCGGCTGCGGCGCTGGCCCGCGAACTCGAGGTGTCGCCGCGCACCGTGCTGCGAGACATCGATGCGCTGTCGACGGCGGGGATCCCGGTGTACGCCGAACGCGGCCGGGACGGCGGTTTCGAGTTGCTCCCGGGATTCACCACCGACCTCACGGGCCTGACCGTCGACGAGGCCAAGGCCCTGCTGGCGGCGGGCTCCGCGGTGACCTCGGAGTCGCTGGGCATGGCGCCGGCGTTCGCGTCGGCGATGCGCAAGGTGGTCGCGGCGATGCCGGACGCGCACCGGGCCGCGGCGACGAAGGTGGCGGAGCGGGTGTTCGTCACCCAGGGTTCGTGGCTGACCGATCCGGAACCGGTCGACGACCACCTCGGGCTGATCCAGCAAGCGGTGTTCGTGGGCAGGCGCCTGAGCATCCTCTACCCGTCGCGGGGCAACGAACCGGTGTGGCGGGTCATCGACCCGCAGGGTCTCATCCACGCGGGGGGACGGTGGTACCTGGTGGCGACGGACGCCGGCCGCGACCGGACGTACCGGCTCGAGCGGATCGCGGACGTCCGCGAACTCGACGAACCGGCACAGCGACCGGCCGACATCGACCTCGCCGCGATCTGGGAGCATCGCCGTTCGGCGTTCCGGGCACGCGGCACACCGATCGTCGTCGACGTTCTCGTCCGCCGGGAGTGCCGCGACGTTCTGGCGGAGCGTGCCTACGCCGTCCGATCCGAGCAGCCCGCCGACGGCGACCGGGTGCGCCTGGAAGTGGTGTTCGGCGACGACTCCCACGCGAGCGGCGTGCTGTGGTCGCTCGGCGAGGACGCAGAAGTGCTGGCGCCGGACGATCTGCGGGCCGCCCTGCGTTCCCGGGCGCTGCGGATGTGCGCCAGGTACGAGTAGGTTCGACACGTAAACCGAAGAACCACGAGAGGATGTGGCATGCCGACACGTACCGCACGGACCGCTTGGAACGGATCACTCGAACAGGGAAGCGGCCAGGTGGAACTCACCAGTTCCGGTGTCGCGACCTTCGACGTCTCGTTCCCGAAGCGCGCGGCGGAGGAGGCGGGTGGAACCACCAGCCCGGAGGAGCTGATCGCGGCGGCGCATTCGTCCTGCTACGCGATGCAGCTGTCCGCACTCATCGCGGAGGCAGGCGGAACCCCGCAGAGCCTCGAGGTGAAGGCCGATGTCTCACTCGGGCCGGACAACCCGGGTTTCAAGCTCACCGGCATCAAGTTGACGGTCCGCGGTGAGGTGGACGGGCTCGACGCAGACGGCTTCGCCAAGGCCGCTCAGGCCGCGAAGGAGTCGTGCCCGGTGAGCAAGGCACTCACCGGCGTCGAGATCACGTTGGACGCGGCACTCGAATCCTGAGTGCCGGCTACCGACGGTTGACCCGTGCGCGCACTTCCTCCATCTTCGCCTGGAGTTCGTCCGGGCTGATGACGCCCTTGTCCATCAGCGCGTGCGCGGTGGCGACGACGGACCGGGAGCGGACGGGGAAGTCGCGGTAGATGGTTTCGCCCAGCTGGTCCTCGGTGTGGCGCCTGTCGAGATTGTCCCAGGCGCCACGCCAGGACAGGCATTCCGCGGTGGCCTGCATGCTCGATTCCCACGGGTCGGGCTTGCGGTCGAGGTCCGGGAGCGTCACGTCGTCGCGAGTTGTCGCCGGTGTCAACGTGTTCAGGATGACGTCGTAGCCCCTGTCTGCCATCATCGCGCGGCTCCTCCGTTGTCCGAGGGTGGTGTGGTCGCCGTCCAGTCGACCTGCGGGACGGCGACGCCGATCATGGTGTCGCGGGTGACGATCGACGCCAGCTGTTCCTCACTCCACCCCTCGGTGCCTTCGGGGCGCATCGGCATCACCATAAATCGCGATTTCTGATTCGAATCATGCACGCGCACTTCGACGTCCGACGGGAAGTGCAGGCCGAACTCCGCGATCACCTCGCGGGGCCAGCGCACCAGCCGGCGGCGGTAGTTGGGTGTGCGGTACCAGTCCGGGGACATGCCGAGGACGGGCCGCGGATAGCACGAACACAACGTGCAGACGATGACGTTGTGCACTTTCGGGGTGTTCTCCAGTACGTAGAAGTACGTGTAGTCGCTCGGTGTGCCCGACCCGGTGGGGTCGCGCCAGTCGATCCCCACTTCCTTGCAGGTCTCGGTGCCGTCGGCCAGTAGGCGCTTCTTGAATTCCGGATCCACCCACGCCTTCGCGACCAACTTCGAACCACCCGACGGCCCTACCGATTCGGCCCATTCCGAGAAGCGCCGGTGATCCTCGCGGGAGAACAGTCCGTGTTCGATGGACAGTTCCCGGATGGCGGTTTCCAGGATCTCGAATTCGCTGACCTCCTCCGAGGCCTGGATCGGGGCGTGATCGTCGTGCGAATGCGTCATGTGTCGGCCTCTCCTGCCGGCTCGAGCCAGCGCTCGGAGCACTCGGTTTCCAAGGTGTCGATCTCGTATCCGGTGTAGCGGGGCCAGAGGTCGGTCTGCTGGAAGCGGACGACGTAGAACGGCTCGGTCCGGCCGTCGTCGACGCGTCCCCACGCCTCGTCCTCGGGGATCACCCACGCCGGGCGGTGTTCGACGACGACGCCGGTGTGCCCGCGGATGAATGCCTGCGTGCGGGTGTGGAACATCGACGTCGCATCCTTGACGGTGACGCGGTCGCCGATCTCGAACTTCGTCATGACCGGCCTCCCGCCGTAGGTCCGCCGGCGGTCCGGGCCCGCACTTCGTCGATCTTGGCGGAGAGTTCGTCCGGCGTGATCAGGCCCTTGTTGATGAGTGTCTTGGCAGCCACCGTGATCCACCGCGCGTAGTACGGCAATCCGAAGTAGAGCGTGGCACCCAGGTCGTTCTCGGCGCGACGGCGTTCCTCCGAGTTCCACACGCCCCGCCAGCCGAGGCATTCGCACGTGACGTACGTGCTCATCTCCCAGTCCTCTTCGACCTTCTCCTCGTACGCGACGGGAAGGGCGGGCTGGCCGCCGACGTCGTGCAGCACGTGCCGCAGCGCGTCGAACGCGGAATTGGGGAGGTAGTACGGCGAATCCATCTCTTCGTGATGGAGGGGGCCGTACCCCGCCACTCTGTTCGCCTGTGCTTCGAATTCTGCTGGAGAGTTCATCGCGCGCTCCGTAGGGGTGGAACTAGTGACAGGGGACTCCCAGGAGATGGCGTCCGTCGTGCATCAATTCGTGCAGGTACATGCCACTTCGGGAGATCGCACCCTGGTCGAAGCCGACCAGGTAGAGGGTGAGAAGTGAGAGCAGGACGACTCCGACGGCGATCAGCACGATTCCGACTGATTCGACGGACTTGCTCGGTGAAGAGACGTAAACCATGGCTACTCCTGGAGGAGTTCGGGTTCCGCAACCATCGGCCGTCGATTGTCCGGGCATCGCGACGAGCGCCCCTCGTTCAGCGGCACGATCGATACGACGTTACTCTCGCCGTGTCGACACCCTCACCGTACCGTTCGGTCGAATTCGGCGGGCGTAAATACACCACGGCGAGCCAAGACATCCTCTGAGCGGAACGAGCCGGAACAGAATCCGGCACCGATCTGTTCCACTGAACTGTGACGACACAGCAGAAGCACGACGGCGACATCGAGATCGAGATCTGGTCCGACGTGGCCTGCCCCTGGTGCTACATCGGCAAGCGCCGTTTCCTGTCGGCCCTCGACGAGTTCGAGGGGCGCGACCGGGTCAACGTGACGTGGCGGTCGTACCAGCTGTCTCCGGACACGCCGGTCGGGGAGCGGCGCACCGAACTCGACGCCCTGGTGGAGAGCAAGGGGCTGTCGGCGGAGCAGGTCCGTCAGATGTTCGGGCACGTCGCGCAGACGGCGGCCGACGAGGGTCTGCGACTGGACTTCGACACGGTCGTCGCCGCCAACACCTTCGACGCGCACCGGCTGATCCACCTCGCGGGCGACAGGCGAGATGCCGTGGTGGAGGGACTGTTCCGCGCCCACTTCGGTGAGGGCGCCGTGATCGACGACCGCGAGGTGCTCGTCGACATCGCGGCGCGGGCCGGGCTCGACGCCGACACGGTGCGCGCCGAACTCGATTCCGATGCCGGTGCGGACGCGGTCCGGGCCGATCTCGACACCGCTCGTGCGTTGCAGGTGTCGGCGGTGCCGTTCTTCGTCGCCAACCGCCGGGTCGCGGTATCCGGTGCGCAGCCGAAGGACGTGTTCCTGCAGCTCCTGACGCAGGCGAGCGCGGCGCCGGTCACCTAGCAGCGGGCGAAGTACCGGTTGGCGTCAGCCCGGAACATGAGTGCCAGTGCGGCGATCACCGCCGCGAGGTGCGTGAGCCGGGCGAGCGCGATCACCGCGACGTCGAGCGTCAGACCGGAGACGGCGGACATCGGGTCATCGCACGCCGTCATCCAGGCGATCGGCTCCGCCACGAGCGACGTGACGCCGAAGATGCCGAGGCTGATCGCGAGGACGCCCCGCGCCCACGCCCTGCCGCTGCGGAACCGGGTCATGACGAACAGCACCGCGGCGTAGACGAGAACACGGACCGCGAGTTGTCCGGCGAGCCCGGCGACGTCGGCGTCCGGATTCTCCAGTGCGGTGGACGCGTGTGCAATCGCCTCCACCACGCCGGCGAACAGGGCGAGCCCGAGCAGCCGGAACGCGTGTTCGACCGTCTGCGGGGCCGGTGGTGCGGTGCGAGTGGTCATGTCCCCAATGCTGGTATCGGTGACATCGCGGGCACATCACCCCGGGGAGTGGCGGCCACCCCTACTCGGGTATCGGTGCGGCACCTTGCCATCACTCCGGACGGGGAGCACATTGAAAAGCACGTCGTCGGCAGGGAGGCACTGTGCGCGAGCAGACACGATCCGGAGATGCATGGCCGGCGTTGAAGGTGGACGAGTGGACGTCGACGAGGGACACCCTGCACATGTGGACGCAGATCGTCGGGAAGATCCGCCTGGCCCACGCACCGCTGATCAACCACTGGTGGCAGGTGCCGCTGTACGTGAGCCCCCGCGGTCTCACCACGTCGACCGTCCCGTACGGCACCGAGTGTTTCGACATCGAATTCGACTTCGTCGACCATCGGCTGGTGATCCGCACGAGCGCGGGCGGAACCGGAACGGTTGCGCTCGAACCGAAGTCGGTGGCCGATTTCTATGCGGAGACGATGGACACGCTGGCCGAACTGGGCGTGACGACGACCATCCTGGCCAGGCCCAACGAGGTGGAGACGGCTGTTCCGTTCGCCGAGGACACGCAGCACTGCTCGTACGACGGTGAGTCGGTGCACCGGTTCTGGCGGCAGCTCGTGCAGGCGGATCGTGTGCTGCACGAGTTCCGTGCCCACTTCATCGGGAAGGTCAGTCCCGTGCACTTCTTCTGGGGTGCGCTCGACCTGGCCTGTACCCGGTTCTCCGGTCGAAGCGCGCCCACTCATCCTGGGGGAGCGCCGAACTGCGGCGACTGGGTGATGGTCGAGGGCTACTCACACGAGCTGAGCAGCTGTGGATTCTGGCCCGGCGGTGGCGTCGAGGGCGCGTTCTACGCGTACGCCTATCCGGAACCGGACGGCTTCGCCGACTACCCGGTCGGGCCGGACGGCGCGTTCTACAGCGCGGAGTTCCGGCAGTTCCTGCTGCCGTACGAGACCGTCCGCACCGCGGACGACCCCGATGCGGCTCTGCTGAAGTTCCTGCACAGCACGTACGATGCGGCCGCCGATCGGGGTGGCTGGGACCGGGCCGCCCTGGAGACGGACCCGGCCCGTTGGGACACCCATCCCATGTGAGTGGCACGGTGTGCTCCAGCACACCGTGCCACTCACATGGTCAGGCAGAGGCGTTCGCCGACGCGGGCGCCGTGGCCCGGGTGGCACGCTCCGTGAGGAACGCGAACACGAGTCCGAGAACCAGCCACAGCGTGGCCTGCGTCGCGAGGGACGACAGCCGGAACTGCCACAGCAGCACGGCGGGGAAGTCGTCACCCACTTCGTTGATCGTGGGCAGCACGAGGTATCCGATGGTCGCCACCACGAGGAACGCGACAACCGGCGCCGCGATCCGCACCGACAGGAACTCCTGCGCGGCGACGGCCTTCGCCGCGAAGACGGACGCCACCACGGCGAGCAGGCCCAGCGCGACTGCGGCAAGCCACAGCCAGGTGCGCTGGTTGATCGTCTCGGGGTCTCCGACGGCGGGCGGGTTGGCGGGGTACTTGAAGAACGGCACCGCCTCGATTGCCAGCCAGCCGAAGGCTGCCAGGCTCAGGCCGAGCAATGGTCCCGACAGCGTCGTCACCCGACGTGCGTAATTCGCGACGACGGCGAAGATCGCTCCGAGAGCCAGTCCGGCGAGGGACGTGGCGAGGAACAGTCCGAAGCGCTGCCCGTCGCGGCTGACCAGTGCGTCTTCCTCGTCGTGCGAGTGCCCGGCAGGCTCGTCCGCCTGGGTGGCGGCGTCGTGTGAGTGGCCTTCGGGTTCGGCGGCGCTGTGCGATTCCTCGATCGCGATGGCCGCGTCGATGTGCGACTCACCGAGAACGAACGCGACGCCACCGGCCAGGATGCCTGCGATCAGGCCGGCCAGCAGACCGCGGATGAGGAGTTTCGTGAAGGAATCGGTCAGTGGCATGGCAGACCCAGGAGGTGGCGGCCGTCGTGCATCAATTCATGCATGTACATGCCACTGCGCGAGATCGCGCCCTGGTCGAATCCCACGAGGTAGAGAGCGAGCATCGCGAACAGAACGATCGCGAAAGAGATGACGGCGAGGCGGGTCGTGTCGACCGACGAGCCGGGTGCGTAGGCGAGTGCCATAGTTCCTCCTGGGATTTCGCGTCCCCTAGGTCCAGGCGATGGCCGCAGTATCTGGCTGTCGAGGTGGTTCCCGTGAAGGACTACTCCGATTTACAGTGGCGCGACCGCTCCGGGATTGCACCGGATTCCTGCCGAACCATCGCATTGTCCTGCGAACTTTTGCACCCGGCGGGCCGTCGTGTCAATCCTCGGCCCGCCCCTGCCGCTCAGCTCTTGTTCGCCGCCGCGACGTCGAGTACGACCTCGAACTCCAGCAGCGACGCCCCGGACGCCACCGGCTTCTTCTGCTCACCCGCATGTGCTTCACGGGCCGGACCGTCGCGCCACGCCGCGAATGCCTCTTCGCTCTCCCACTGCGTGACGACGAAGTAGCGGTTCTCGCCCTGCACCGGGCGCAGGAGCTGGAAGCCGAGGAAGCCGGGAGAGTTCTCCACGGCGTGCGCGCGCGCCGCGAAGCGCTTCTCGAGTTCGGGCCCCGCACCCTCGGGGATTTCGATTGCGTTGATCTTCACCACTGCCATGCGGGCGAGATTACTCCGCTAGCGTCGGAGTGGTGGCGGGTGAGAGTGCGTTGCACGACGAGGGTGGGACGGGACAGCCGATTCTGCTGCTGCACGGACTGATGGGCAGTGCCCGGACGTGGGGACGGCACGTGCCGTGGCTGCGCGAGCACGGCCACGTCTTCACGTTTGACGCCGCAGGCCACGGCAGGCCCGCGCCGTCGCGGTTGACGACGGAAGCATTCGTAGCAGATCTGTCCGCGGCTCTCGCGGCCTTCACCGAGCCGTGGGTGGTGATCGGCCATTCGATGGGCGCCCTGCACGCCTGGTGCCTGGCGGCCGAGCACCCGGACAAGGTGTCGGCGCTCGTCCTCGAAGACATGGCCCCCGACTTCCGTGGCCGCACCGCCGACGACTGGGCGGCGATGATCTCGAACTGGCCGCAGCCGTTCGCGACCCGGGAGGATCTGTTCGAGTTCTTCGGTCCGGTTGCCGGACAGTACTTCCTGGAGTCGTTCGAGAAGCGCGCCGACGGCTGGTACCTGCACGGCGACGTCGACACGTTCCGCGACATCTCGGCGGAGTGGGGCGACCGGCACTTCTGGGACCAGTGGGCGTCGATCACCGTTCCGGCCCTGCTGATCGAGGGGGAGTTCACCATCACCCCGGACGGTCAGATGCGGACCATGGCGGAGCGGCATCCCGGCGCCGAGTACGTCCGCATCGCGCAGGCCGGGCACCTCGTCCACGACGACCAGCCGGAGCAGTACCGGAAAGTGGTCGAGGAATTCCTCGACGAACTCGGCTGAGAGCCACCTCGTCCGCTGCTCAGGACATTGTGTGTTCGTTTTTTTCGTTTTATGGTTGAGGTATGGCCGCCCTGATGAACCACACGGTGTTGCCGCCGGGCGCCGACGATCGGGACCTTCTCACCGCGTTGAAGTTTGTTCTCGCTGGTCAGGGCGATGTGACGATCTCGACCCCGGAGGGTTCGGCGCCGTTGCCGGACAGTGTCCGCGGGTTGCTCGTCGACGCGGTCACGGCTCTGGATCGGGGGCAGGCGGTGACGGTGGAGCCGCACCGGACGGTGCTGACGACGCAGGAGGCCGCCGAACTGCTGGGCATTACCCGGCCGACGTTGGTGCGGTTGCTGGAGGCCGGGAAGATTCCGTACTCGTCGCCGGGCCGGCATCGGCGGGTGGAGTTGGCGGATGTGCTGGCCTTCCGACAACACGAGCGTGCGCGACGCGGTCAGGTGTTCGAGGAGATGGCGCACGAGGAAACCCCGGACCCCGGCGACGCCGCTGACGGCTTCGTCTCGACCCGCTGATCGAGGGGCAGGGCAACCGGTGGCTGCCTTTCGGGTGGTTCTCGACGCGTGCGTCCTGCTTCCGCAGGCTCTGAACAACCTGCTGCTCACCCTGGCCGATGCCGAGTTGTTCCGGCCGGTGTGGACGCCGGATCTGCTCGACGAGGTGGAGCACAACCTGGCCGGGGAGAGGTTCGGTAAGTCGCCGGAACAGGCGGCGCGGCGGATCCAGCAGATGCGCAGAACGTTCCCGTTCGCGGAGGAGGAGTCACGCGGGTACCGCGAGTTGATTCCCGCGATGACCAACGATCCGAAGGACCGGCACGTCCTGGCCGCGGCGGTACGGTCCGGTGCGGCATTGATCGTGACCGCGAATCCGAAGGACTTCCCACCTGCGGCCCTCGACCCGTTCGACGTCGAGGCGATCCACCCCGACGAATTCCTCTGCGATCAGCTCGATCTGGACTCCGAAGCGGTGTTCGAGCGGATCCACGTGCTGGTCGCCCGGAATACGCTCCCGCCGCGCACGGTGGGGGAGCTGCTCGAGTTACTCGACCGGCTGACCCCACGGTTCGTCGACGCGGTCCGGGCATTGCTGGTCGACCGGGACGACGCCTCGGACCGCGGTGCGGTGCCGGCGGTGTCCGCCCTTCCGGAGCTGACCGACGAGCAGATCGACTCGTTGCCGCCCGAGGTGCGGCAGACGTACCGGCAGATTCGTGCGGTGGATCCGGCCGAACTGGTGCGGTTTCTCGGGCACACAGATCTGGTGAATGCGGCGTGGGCATTCCTGATGCCGGTGTGTGTGGACGGGGATCTGCTGTCGGTATGGCCGAACGTGGACCCCGACTTCCGGGCGGTACTCGCGCAGAAGTGGGTGCGTGACAACCACTATCAGATGACTGTTGACGGTTGGGACAGTGAAGCGGTTGAGGCGGCCCTTGCCGGGCCTGTGCCGGATCATCCGCTGTGGGTGCATTTCGAACGCGTGCATCTGCGGTCGTTCCGGGCGATGCTGCCGGATCCGGCGACGTGGGGAATCGGTTCAGCCACCAGGATGGTCGCCCCGGGGGTCGAGGCGCTCTACGTACTCGACGCCTCGGCGCTGGAGGGCGGCCTGTGGCAGCCGAACGATCCCCGGTACGTGTGCCCGGTCCTCATGCATCTCGTCGACGGGCGTTGGCTGGTGCGAAATCTGGGGTCGGAGTCGGACCCTGCGACTACCACCTGAACCTACGTCGGTGCGGGGCGGGGGTGAATGGTTGCCAGCCCCTGGGTATCTATCGCGCGACGCGGTGAAACCTCACGCTGGTTGAACGCCCGGGAGTCCGGGAGTTCCACGTATTGCTGTACTCCACGACCTATTCAAAGGCGCACAATGTACTTCGACTTCCGTGACAAGCCCGACCGTCTCTGTGTCAAAGAAATGGTTCACGGCTACAACATATCCAGCTGCTTGTTCGTAGCCGTCGAGCTGGAGCTCGCCGATCTGCTGGCGGCGGGCCCACTGGCGCTTGCCGACCTCGCCCAACGAAGCGGCACTGATCCCGATGCGCTGAATCGGATCCTCCGCCTGCTGATGAGCGCGGGGATTTTCTCCGTGGACGAGCAGGACAGATGCGCACTCACGCCGCGAGCCGAATTCTTGCGCAGGGATAATCCGGAATCGATCGCAAGCGAGGTGGAGCTCTTTGCCGGCGCAGAAACGTACCTGGCCTGGAGCGAGCTGCTCCAATGCGCTCGTACGGGGCAGACAGGATTCGGCCAGTTCTTCGGCAAATCCCTCTTCGAGTACCTGGCCGAGCACCCCGACTCCGCCCGGCGCTTCCATCTGGGCTGGCACGAGATCTCGATCCGCGCCGGTCTCGAGACCGCGGAGGCGATCGATTTCGCGGACAATCGGCACGTCGTCGATGTCGGCGGTGGCTACGGCATCGTGACCGCCCAGCTGTTGCGCAAATACGGTCATCTGCGGGGCACGATTTACGACCTGGAGTTCTCGCTGGCCAGGGCCGGTCACACCTTGCGGGAATATGGCGTCGATGAGCGGTGTGGCATTGTGCCCGGCGACGGTTTCACAGAGGTGCCTGGCGGGGGCGACGTCCATCTGCTCAAGAGCGTTCTCCACACGATGAACGACGACGACTCGGTACGTGTCCTCACCAATTGCGCGAACGCACTCGAGCCCGGCGGCAGGATCCTGGTGCTGGAGCGGGTGATCAGCGAGGACGGCGGATACGTCTGGGGAAATGTGGTGGACGTCGCCATGCTGGTCATGACGGGCGGCCGGGAGCGAACGATTCAGGACTACGCGCGCCTCTACGAGCGCGCAGGCCTCGGACTCACCGGCAGTACGCTCCTGCCCTGCGGCTTCAGCGTAATCGAGGGCCGGAAGTGAGACCGGCCGGACGAGCGCGACCTCCGGGAATCAGCGGACCTCGGGGAGCTGGGTCGGCATGGCTCACATCTTGATCGTCGGCGGACATGACGAGACTTTCCGAATGATCGAAGATCTACCGGTCGAGCTGTCTGTGTTTCAGAATTCCGAATCGGTCACCGCGCAGCAGGCCAGGCGCGCCCACCGGCTGTGCGTATTCGATTACCGCAACCATGCAGAGGCGCTCAGCATGGCGCGGGAGCTGCACGAGGTCAAACCCGTCGATGCCGTCGTGTCCTTCACCGAGCACGGCCTCATGCCGGCCGCCGTGATCAAAGAGGCATTGGGCATCAAGGGCAATGCGCGGGAAGCCGTCCGGTTGACCCGCGACAAGATCGCCATGCGCGAGCACCTGGCCGGTCGTGATCTCGGAGCTGTGCGGACCCGAAGCTGCCATTCGGCCTCCGAGGTACGGAGCTTTCTTCAGTCAGTGGGCGGCCCGATCATCGTCAAGCCGGCTGAAGGCGCCGGCAGCTCCGGTGTTCTTCGCGTCTCCAGCCTTGACCAGGTCGAATCCGCATTCGCCTGCTCTCGAGGCGAGTACCCCGGGCCGACCCTCGTCGAAGAGTTCATCGACGGCCCCGAATACAGCGTCGAATCCTTCACCATGGATGGCCGGCACGACATCATCGCAGTGACCGCAAAAACCACCACCGGCCCGCCACGGTATATCGAAACCGGTCATCTGATGCCGGCCGTGCTCGCGGTATCGGCCCTTGCCGAGCTCCGCGGTCTCGTCACCGATTTCCTCAGTTCGATCGGTCATTCCTTTGGGCCGGCCCATACCGAAGTGCGTATCGGTTCGGCCGGGCCCCGGATCATCGAGGGCAATACCCGTCCTGGAGGCGATTTCATTTGGGAGCTGGTGCACCGTGCGATGGGTCGCGATCTGGTCCGGGAGTCGATCTGTCATCTTGCCGGGCTGCCGCCGCAATCGCGAACACTCGGGCTTGGAGCAGGCTGCGTCGCATTCTTTGGTTACGAGAATGTGGTGATCGAACGCGTGCAGGGCATCGAGGCCGCGCGTCAGGCCGAGGGGATAATCCGGTTGCAGTGTTCTCTCGAACCAGGGCAACACCTCGGTCCGCTCCGGTCCTCTGCGGATCGTCAAGGTGTCATAGTCGCGGTCGGCACCGATCTCGTGGACGCCGAGCGCCGGTTGGCTGACGCGCAGGCTCGGATTCGGGTGGAGACGAGTCCGCTCCCGCACTGACCGGGCAGATTCATGTTCTGCCCGGTCAGCCAGGTGTGGGGCATTGCGTGGGCTGCTCGATCGGTACGACTTGCACGGTCGTCAGGATTTCGCGAATGAGTGAGGTCACTTCCGAGCTCGACCGGCCGGCGACGATGCCGCTGACGGGTAATTCGAAATCGAAATAGCTCACCGTCTCCGGAAGAGAAGCGCCCGCGTCCAGCTCCTTCCATCGAACAACGTCTGGGTGGGCTTGAAACCGTTCTCCACCCGATATCGCGAAGTACCGCGACGGAAGCAGGTGACCCGGGAACATGAAATCCCCGTAGACCGTGCTGCTCGCCGTACTTTCGAACCATCGTTTCAGTGGATTGATGTCGAGAGGTGACCAATCGAGGTTGCAGGCCAAACCGGCCGCGACCAAGTCGATGCCTGTGGCAAGCCGGAACGTCTCCTTGATATGTCCGCCGCCGGGGCGGGCGCCGACCTCCAGAAAAACCATTCCATCTGCGGCCTCGATCATTTCGAGATGAAATGGGCCATTGTCGATACCCACGGCCCGAAGGTACTCGACCGCTACCTTGCAACGCCCACCGTCGTCGTCGACTTGAATCGATCCCTGCGGAACTCCCTGGGCGAACTCGAGGCAAGTGCCCAGATATCTGCTGGCGACGATCGCCACCGGCGCACCGGCAAGCATCACGCCATCGAAGTGGAAGATCGGCCCCTCCACATATTCTTCGAGCTGGAAGCGTTCCGGATCCCAGTCCTCCAGACCTGTAGGGTGATTGAGAATCGCAGCGCCGGCGTCAGCGTAGGTGGCGAAAACGAAAACATCCTTGCTGGCGGTTCCATCGAGTGGTTTGAGCACCGTCTTCCCAGCCCAAGGAGCGACATCGGYGGACGCAGCGGTGAGCGCCTCGTCGCAGCGAACAAATCTGGGCACGCGAAGTCCGCATCCTGCGACCGCGGCTTTCATCRCTACCTTGTCGTTCACGATGTGGACCTGCTCCGGTGATGTCCCTTCTACTCCGAGGCTCCGTCTTATCTGCGCCGCCTCCATCATCTCGTATTGGGAGACGCTGATGACCCGGTCGAAGGCATCGTCGGTGGAGAACAGGGTGCGAACTTCCTCGGCCAGACCTGCTCGACCCGGGCGTTCAACCCTCGTGCAGGGAAGGTCGGGCGGCAGGGTCGCAAGTTGCGCGCTCGAGCCCACGTAGACGACATCGTGAATTCCATGATCGATGACACGATGGTATTCGATGAAGGAATACGGAACGCGATGGAGGATGAGCAGTTTCATTCGGAAGACCCCGCTGGATGGAATACCGTTCGGCAAATAGGACTTTCACCTTCCAGTACTATCCCGAGCCGACGGCCGTGAAGCAAGGAACCCTGGGGGGAAAGATCGCCCACCTTGTGTGGTCATCATCGGATCGCGGACCGGCCGTTGGTCAAGCGCCGATACTCGGTTGCAATCGCATCGACCACTGCGGACTTCGCATACCGGATCTCGTCGATGCCGGAAACCCCCATGATTTCGATCGCAGTGCCACACAGAAATGCGGCGTCGAACGATCCGATCTCGTCGTAGGCGATGTCGCGTTCCGTTACCGAGAGCTTCAGTCGCGGACACAACTCATCGATGACCACCCTTCGGGTAATCCCGTCGAGGGCCAATTCGGCAGTGGGCGTGAACAATGCGTCTCCCTTGACGAAGAACACATTCGAGCCGCTCGACTCGCACACAGCGTCGGCTGTCGAGAGGAAGAGCACATCATCGTAACCGTCGGCCCGCCCGCGGTGGCTCAAGTAGCTCAACGCGTAGGTAGACGACGTTTTCGCCTGATACGGGTGGCACGAGGCGGGTGCACGCCGCCACGTTGCCGTCGAGAGCCGATAGTGCTCCGCGGCCGAATACGAAGGAAAGGGCAGCGCAAACAGGACCACCTTGCTGGACGAGCCCTGCGCCTTGAAACTCACATCGGTGTCGTCATAGAAGACCAAGCACTTGATGTACGCATCGGTAAGGTCGTTGGCCCTCACCAATTCGCGGCAAGCATCGGCCAAGTCCGCATCCGAATAGTGCACGGTGTGCCCGAACAACTCGGCGGACCGCCGCAACCTCGCTATGTGGTCGTCACATTTGAAGATGCTGCCGCCGTACGTGCGGATACCGTCGAACACCGATGTGGCATACGACAACCCATGGGTGGCAGGTGACAGGCTCACCTCGTCGAATCGCACGCATCGTCCATCTGCCCAGGCTATTTCGCTGATCATCTAGTCTCCAAGTCGCGATCTCGCGTAGTCCCGCATCGCCTGCGTACGCCGCGTGTTGACCGGAATCAGCCAGTTGTCCAGGTCGACAATGTGAATTGCGCCTACCCGGACCTTCGCGTCGATGGCGCCTCGGCCGAGGCAGACGTCCGCGAAACCCAGCCGATCCGCGAAATGATACATTTGGTAGTAGTCGGCGATGTACAGATTCAATCCGCGCGGAATTCGGTCATGGTCCAGTCCCCGAACGAGTTTCGTAAACACGCCACGGTGGTCGTCGGCGTAGCTCAGTGATCCGGCCAACGGAGTATTCGAATACTTGTCGTAGTCCAGCTTCACGAAGTATTTCTCACCTTCGGACGAGCCTGCCAGCATACGCAGCACATCGTTCGTATAGAGGTTCTTGGCGTGTCCGTATTTGGCCACATTCAAGGCCTGAAGGCAGGCGAAATCGCGCAGGACCCGATTGTCTTCTGCCACGTCCGAGAGACGGTGTATCTCGGTTGTGCACGCCGCCTCGGCCTTCCTCGTGAGCCTGACGATCGATTTGTATTGGCTGGCTCCTACCGCGGTTCGCAGGGCGAGGTCCACACTTCGCGAAGACCGGAAGAATGCCGCCTTCATGAATGGAACTGCAATGACGTCGGCGCGCCGGCGGCGATCGGATCTGCGAAGGGAGGGGACCAGCAACCAGTCGGCGGTTGACGCCAGGCTCGACAACTCCGCCAGTGCCCGATCGTCGGGCTCGTCGCACACGGGCATGTAGAAGTATCCGGGTGCGACGTACGCTCGCTCGTGGTGCAGGGCGTCATCGCTGCTCACGCTGCCCTGGAGTACCGCGTTCCAGTGCGCGATGTTCCTCAGCGGAAGTTGTGGCCGTGGAACGTTGTGACTGTTACAGAACGCATCGCGTTGGGGCAGCCATTCCATGGTCGTCCTCCTTTCCATTCCAGTTCCGATCGGCTCTCGTGTGCGACTGGCCGGAATTCTCGAGGAGGCGTCGCTCGCCGTTGAAGTGGAAGACTCGGCTGGCAAGTTCGGTCAGCCCGGGATTGTGCGTGATGATGAAGAAGAGCGTGTCCGGCAAGGCAGAAATCACGGCCTGCAATATCGAGAGCTCTGCTGCTGTACTCAACTCGGATGTTGCTTCGTCGAGAATTGCGATCGCCGGGCGATTGATCAACAGGTCGAGGAGCGCCAGCCGCTGCAGTTCCGTCTTGCTCAGATTCAACTGACCGGTGGCGGGGACGGGCTCGTCGAATCCGGACGGTAGTCGCCCGACGACGTCTGCCACGTCGAGATAGTCGACGACGCGAGCCAATTCGAGCGGTAACGGGCTGTTGAAGTGTTCGATCAATCTGCCTGGCTTGAAGATCGGACTCGACGTCAGGAGGAGGATGTCTCCGGCGTGGGAATTCGAGACGTATCCCGTCGTCCGGCCCAATGTCGAGAGGACGCCTGTTGTCGGCTGCAGACTGCCCACAACCAGCTTCGCAAATGTCGACTTGCCGACCCCGCTCGGCCCCATGATGACCACGACGTCTCGGCTGGCAAAGGACTCGGAAAGCTCTTCCAGCAGCACCGCCCCGGTGTGCGGCGCGACGTACGCTACCTCCGAAAACGACACGAGCGCTGCGTCGTCAACTGCTGAGCCGGTCCAGCACGGCGCCGGGCGGGTCGGAGGCGTGAGGAGGCGATCCGCGCTGTCGAGAACCTGTCTGAGGTCCACCAGGCAACGGCCCACTCGGGCGAAAACGGCGATGAGGCTGTACGAGAGACTGAGCGCGAGAACACCGCTGAGGCCGGATCCGCCGCCGACCTGGACAAATACGGTGGAGCCGACGACGACCGACAGGAAGAGCACACCCATCAAGTCGAGCTTGTAATTGAACCAGCGGCGCGCGCCCGCATTGTCCATCGAAGCGAAGGCGCGATTCATCAAACTCTTGTTCAGCCAATTGACGAGGGCCGAGTTGTCGCGTGCCAAATCGAATCTCGCTGAGCTCCAGGTAATGGCCTCGACCCGCTCCAACACGGTCGACGTCGTACCGATCTCTCTATCGTTGAAGTCCTGCAGTCGCCTTCCCGATCGCTTCGAACTGTGCCAGTAGGCGAAGCACATCCCGACAAGGGGCAGCAGGACGAAGATGTTCTTGCTCAATACGAACGCGGCGGTCGTGAGCAGCAATGTAACCGCACCCAGCGTATTCAGAAGTACTTCTGGCAGAAGTTCGTCGATACGTCGTTGATCCCATGTCAGTTTGCTCTGATAGTCCTGATCGACCTCGTCGAAGGCCGACCTGGAGGGCTTTGGACTCATGACGGTCGAGAAGTAATTCCGACACTTTCGGGATGCCGCCATGATGCTGCGTTTGACGATGAACAGGGAGGTGAAAATCGACAGGAGTGCCCCGGCGGACAGTGCGGCGATGAGGATTGTCGCTGCTGTCCGCGCATTCGTGGTCGAAATTCCGCTGGCAGCTGTGTAGTCACCGACAATTGTCAGAACGTCGCGGCACGCAAACAGGACGCATGCGACAACCGCGACCTTCGCGACGCCCAGGCTCATCAGACTGCGGCGTGACGAGGTCGAGAATTCCGGTCGGTCCACGCCCTGGGGACGGCGAGCGACCGACCGATCCTCGTGAGCGAGAGCCCCTGTACGGTCTCGAACAGGATTCGCCGCACGTGGTGTGAGGTTTCGCATCACCTCCACGACCTCGCCTCCGGCCACTACCCATATCTCGTCTGCGGCATCTTTTTCATCGGGCTTGTCCGTTGCATAAATGACCGTGGTGTCGTGCCACGGCCCGCGTAGAAGGGCGGCCAGCAGCCCATTCGCCAGGTCGTCGTCCAGCCCTGCTGTGGGCTGATCCAGGTACACGAACTTCGGTTCGGCCAATAGTGCCCGTGCCAGTTCCAGTCGCTTCCCCTGCCCGCGGGACACGTTCCAGCCCTCGGTCCGGTCGCGTGACTTGCTCGAGAGGTAGTCGCCGTAGAAGGTTTCGGGAAGTCGGGACAGTGTCAAGGCTCGACGGGCCTCGTCGTCGGTGAATTCGCTTCGATAGAGACACAAATTCTCGTAGAGCCCGCCAGGGAATATCCACGGTTCATCCGGTACGAAGAACGTTTTGCTGTTCACCTGGCTGCTGTGACGTGCACCGATTTTCAGAACGGATGTCTTGCCACTGCCCGCGGCGCCGACGACGGCGATGTGCTTCGCCGTTGTTGCCGGTAGGCGCGTTGCGGTCGCATCGGTGTCCAGCGGGTGCGGACTGGATAGATACTTCGCAACGTTGGTGTGCCCGACAATGCCCTGGGACAGACTCTGAACAATGAAGGGAATATTGTTGGCGACGGATTTCAAGCCTCCGACCAGCGCCATTGTGGACAACAGGCCTGCTGGATCGACGTAACCAAGGTGGGCCAGCTGGGTGAACACCGCGGCAAGCATGGCAACGATCGGAGTGAGTGTCGATATGAGGTTGATCCGCGCGATGAGACGCGCCGCTTTCAGGAGCGCGCGCTCCTCGCCATCTCGCTTGTCGGCATAGCGCCGAAACAGTTCGTCGTTCCAGTTCTTGAGCCACGCGAGCAGGCGATTGTTCAGCGAGAACAGGCCGACTTCGATGCGATCTGCCGCCGTCGCCGACAGTGCAGCGTGCGCGGCATTCAATTGTTTGGCGTTCCAGTAGATCACCGCGGAACTGACGAGAATCACCGACAGTGCCGCCAGAGCGCTCAGTCCCAACGCCACGAAGAAGTACGCGGACGTGAAGGTGATGGTTGCGAGTGCCAGAATGATGAAAATGAGTCCGGACCACGCGTTTTCGACGCGTGCTGCCTCCCGGTCCAGCAGCGTGACCAGGTCGGCCGGTTGGTCGGAWGGGGCATTGCTGCGTTTCTTGCGCAGCAGCCTTTGTTCTATGTATGTCCGGGCTCCGATGCCTACCACGTCGGCTTGCATGAAGGTGTGATTCAAGGCAAGCCACGCCAAGTAGGTCAGCACGATGCAGGTGATACCGAGCGTGAGGTTCGTCGTGAGTGCTGAATCGCCGGTGACGAGGTGCTGGATCAGCGATTTCAGCGTGATCGCAGCACCGAAGGCGCATCCTGCATTAATCGCGATGGCCACGAGCCCGAGCATGATGTCACGACGAAGTCCGCCGAAGACGGATCTGCTCAGTCGCTCGCCTCGGGGCGCGTTCACGCTGTCCCGCTGCGCCGCGTCACACCACCGCTGCCATCTGGCAAGGTGTGAGGCGTTGGGCACCGGGTCGAGTCGAGTTCGGGGTGTGGGAACCTCGAACCAGACGATTTTCCTGAGGACGCTCAGCATGTGGAGTACGTGGGGACCGCCGTGTCGGCCAAGGCGATCGACGCGATTCTGTCGCACAATTGCGTGATCATCTTCCATCCCTCGGCAAGTGCTTCACGGAGTTCTCGAATCTCGGCCGGCGTTGCTCGATCGAGCAGATCGATCCCCATACTCACGTGCTCGCCGTCGTCTTCTCCGTGTTCTTGGAAGTGCGGAATTGCCGGAAACGCTCGCGCCGCTTCCCGGTGCCAGATTTCGCCACTACCTTCCAGCACCACATGCATCAGCAGAGTGCGCACCATGTCGCTCCGGTACAGCATTTGATGCCTGAACCACTCCATTGTCGATACGAACGTCTCATCGGTGACCGGCGCGTGCGCTGAACCCCGTTGGTTGCGCAGGTTGTCGTTATGGCCCAGTTCCTCGACCAGATGGTCGAGCGCCACCTGCTTGTGCGCCGTATCGGTAGTCATCGCGACACGCAGGTGCAGCAGGTCCTGAAACACGTCCGACCAGGTCTGCTGGCAGTCGAGCAGCCGTTCCCGAACGTGTGGGTTGTCGAACGAGGGGTCGTCGATCAGCCGCAGCAGGCTGCTGGTTCCGAATTGCTGCAGGTACTTCTCGTTGTCCGCCAGGAGCACAGCCGCCCGATTCGGTACCTCGCCTGCAAACACTGCGTTGGGCTGCTCGGCGTCCTCGTAGAGTGCCTTGCCGTCGAACTGGATCGAGAGCGCCCAGAAACCGTCCTGGGTTCCTTCGAAGCCGTGCCAGGTGTCGCCGGGGACGAGGATCATGTCTCCCGCACCGACCTCCTGCTCTGCACTGCCCATCGTTCGTCCGGAGCCCTCGCAGATCAGGATCAGGCTGGGCTCCGGGTGCTTGTGCACCGCCAGCACCTCACCGCACTCCAACCTGACCCAGCTGATCGCCAAATTGCTGGAAGCAGGAATGAATTGCGCCAACTGAGGGTGCTGGCTGAATATCTTGACGACACCCAGGTTGTGGACGCTCCCGCCGACAACGGCTTCGTTGATCGTCTCGAGTGCGCTTCTGGCGATTATGTGCATAGATTTCTTCCTTCTGTGGGATCGACCTGCCTCGAGTTCTGTATCGCTCCCAATCCTGGGCACGTGCCTGCGGGCGGAACAGGCACCCCAGGGTTGAAAACGTCACCCCCCCAGCGGAAAGGGTGCCGCAAAGTCTCCCTAGGGTGTCTATCCGCATTCGCCGCGCGTCGTCGAAGATTGCTGAACACCGCAGTAAGGATGAGAGGCGGGTTTCGCATTGATTTCCGAAACGCTGCTCGAAGCCGAGCAGAAGTTTGTTCGTTCCGGCGTGATCGGCGTCGGGGGCACGTGCGTTCAGGCTGCTGAAGCGACGACCGATGAATTGTCTGGACGCAATATCGAGAATGCGCTCCGACAATGGGAGGCGGGGGACGCGGAGTTTCCCCATGCGGCCGTCGCGGCCCATTATCAGACGGTCGGGCGTAACGGGGTCCGGCCCCGCCTGGTCGCCATGCTGCAAAACTTCCATGACAACAACCGTGCGCATCATGTTCTCGGTGCCTGGCTACCGATGACGTTCGATGCCCAGAATGGCGACTATCTGTCATATGTCGGGCTCGACTATTTCGACCAGGTCGTCCGGTCCGATGACGCGCAGCGCGTGGACGCATTCGTTGCTGCCGCGGCCATGGACCTCGCGTTGCTGGAGGCGCGAGCACTCGGGAGGTCGGCACACGCACCCCAGGTGGTCCGGACGCGCGCAGTGACACGGGTCGTGACCCAACTCGACAGGCTCGCACCCGATTTCTCGCTCGAACCTTCCGTCGCTGCGGCCGGTCTCGCGGCGCTGGCTCAGCCGGGCGCCGACTACGGCCCGTTTGCTTCAGTCGCTGCGCCGGCGCTGAACAGTGTGCCCGAAGAGATCGGAAGTGCAGTTCGGCTGACGTTGCTGCCGACGACGCGCCTGCACGACGAGCAGATGTTCATCCGCTGCATCCAGATCTTCGAAGGTCTGTATCGGCAAGTCGCGACGGCGATTTCGAGGTCGATCCGTGACCTGCGCGACGGTCTTGCTGCAGCGGCGAAGGATCGCCTCGACCGGGCGTCGATCCGCCTCGAAGCGGTGCCTGCGCTCTTCCGGGTTCTCACGACGATGCCGGTTGACGCCTTCTCGATTATTCGCGGCTTCACGCATGGGCGGAGCGCGGTGCAGTCGCGCGCGTTTCGTGAGGTCGAGTTCGCTTGCGCTCCACCTGAGTCCCGTGACTTCGAGCACGTTGGGAAAATCGATGTCGGGGAGGATACATTGCAGGACGTCTATCTCGCGATGCGCAAGACGCATCCGGATGCACACGTTCTCGAGGAGGCGATGCGGCGCCTGGACCGTGCGTGGGTTGCGATGAAGCGCGGCCACTGGGGCATCACCCTGAAAGTCATCGGAACGGTGCCTGGCACCGGCGGGACGGCAGGCGCGTCGTATTTAAAACATGCTGCGATGACGTCACTCTTCCCGCGGCTGTCCGAGGTGGCGTGAACATGAGCGATATCAACCACCGAGTGAGAAAACAGATCATGGGATACATCGTGTCCCAATCTATTTCAGCCGTCTGTGAGCTGGGTGTGCCCGACCGACTGGCGGACGATGCGTGCTTGCTCGGCGATCTCGCGGCGAGCGTGGGCGCCGACGCCGACGCACTCGGTCGATTCCTGCGGGTCCTCGTCGCGGAAGGCTTGTTTGCGGAAGACGGTGGAGGGCGATTTGCGTTGACGGAGGCCGGTGAGCTTCTGCGGACAGACACTCCGGGCTCGCTTCGTCACTTGGTCGGCTTGATGTCGAACGAGGCCTACCTCGTGTGGGGGCACGCAGCGCATTCGATCCGGTCGGGGAAGGAATCGTTTTCAGCGGCGTTCGGCAAGCCGTACTTCGAATGGTTGTCCGAGAATCCGTCGGCAGCCGATGAGTTCGCACGGGGCCAAGCAGGGCTGGTCGAGCTGCGTTTGCTGCCCTTGCTCGACCACGACTGGTCTGACGTGGGAACGGTCGTCGACGTCGGTGGCGGGACCGGCGCGCTGATCACCCGGTTGCTCGATCGGCACGAGCATCTACGCGGAATTCTGTTCGATCTGCCTCATGTGGTAGCGGAAGCGCCGTCGACGTTCGGTTCGGCCGGCATCGGTGAACGAACGACAGTCGTGGGCGGAAGTTTCTTCGACGACGTCCCAGGCAATGGTGACGTGTACGTGCTGTCTCAGATTCTCCACGACTGGGATGACGCGTCCGCAGGCAAGATCCTCAGCAGTTGCCGGCAAGCGATCCCGCCAGGCGGACGATTGATGATTGTCGAGCAGGTCCTGCCGGAATCGGCGACAACCCACCCTATGGCTCTGCTGGATCTCCACATGCTGGTTCTCCTGGGAGGTCGCGAGCGCACGATCACCGAATGGCGCCGACTGTTGACCGACCACGGATTCACGCTGGATTCGATCACGCAAGGTCCGCGGTCATCCGTCATCGAAGCGGTTCCGGTGTGAGCTGGCTGCCCTCGCCCGCGAGGGCGAAGAGCCCGTCGTCGGTCTGCTCGACGAGGCCGTCGATCAGCAGGGAGTGGAGGGCGCGGTCGCGTTGCCCGGGGTCGTCGAGCCACACCTGGTCGAGCAGGACGCGTTCGACCGGGGCGGTGCTTTCGCGGAGTACGGCCATGAGCTTGCCGCGCACCTGACGGTCGGTGCCTGCGAATTTCTGCACCTTCCGGCGCTCTCCGGTGTGCGCGGGACGTCCGGCGTCGACCCAGGCGCAGTTCGGCAGCGGGCAGCGGGAGCATTCGGGGGAGCGGGCGGTGCAGACGGTGGCGCCGAGTTCCATCAGGGCCGCGGAGAACGTGGCGGCCCGGGCACGCGTCCGGGGGAGCAGGGTGGACACGTCGGCGAGGTCACGGGTCGTCGACGGGTTCCCGGGCTCCGCGCTGCCGTGCACGGCCCTGGCGACCACCCGCCGGACGTTCGTGTCGACGACGGGGACCCGCTGTCCGTAGGCGAAGCAGGCGACGGCCCGCGCGGTGTAGGCGCCGATGCCGGGCAGGCCGAGGAGGGTGTCGACGTCGCTCGGCACCACGTCGCCGTGTTCGGAGGCGAGCACACCGGCGCATTCGTGGAGTCGCAGCGCACGACGCGGGTAGCCGAGCTTCCCCCACGCGCGCAGGACGTCGGCCTGGCTCGACGCGGCCATGCGGGAGGGGACGGGCCAGCGCTGCACCCATTCCTCCCAGATCGGGGCCACCCGGACGACCGGTGTCTGCTGCAGCATGATCTCGCTCATCAGGATGTGCCAGGCGGTGACGCCGTCGCGGCGCCACGGCAGATCCCGGGCCTGGGCCTCGTACCAGTTGATCAGCGCGGAGGAGTCAACGGCCACTTCGTCCTCACAAGTCCCTTCGTTCACGGGTGAAACAGAATTTCCGGGGTCGTCATAATCCCGTCGCGACGGTGCCACACGCCCGGTGCACAATGATCCCATGCCTAATTCGAACCCGGTGTCCGCATGGAAAGCCCTTCGTCAGGGTAACGACAGATTCGTCAGCGGCACCTCGCTCCATCCCAGCCAGGGCGTCGCCGATCGGGCGAAGCTCGTCGGCGGCCAGCACCCCACGGCCGTCCTGTTCGGTTGCGGAGACTCCCGCGTCGCCGCCGAGATCATCTTCGATCAGGGTCTGGGCGACATGTTCGTCGTCCGCACCGCGGGTCACGTGATCGACGACGCCGTGCTCGGGTCCATCGAGTACGCGGTCGGCGTGCTGAACGTCCCGCTGATCGTCGTGCTCGGTCACGACAGTTGCGGTGCCGTGAAGGCGACGCTCGACGCCCTCGACGACGGCAACGTGCCGCCCGGCTTCATCCGCAGCATCGTGGAACGCGTCGCGCCGTCGATCCTCATGGGACGGCGAGAGGGCCTCAGCACCGTCGACGAACTCGAGGGTCGCCATGTGGTGGAGACCGGTGCGCTGCTCATGCAGCGTTCGCGGATCATCGCGGACAAGGTGGAGAGCGGCGCGTGCGCCATCGCGGGCGTCACGTACAAGCTGTCCGACGGCCGTACCCACCTGCAGGGCGCTGTCGGGGACATCGGTGAGCTCACGGACTGACCGCGACACGCCGCAGCCGCTGAGCCGTTGCCGCGCGACGCCGAACTACCGTTGACGTCGTGCTGGAACCGAATGGACCGTTGCCCCCCGAGATTTACTGGCGCCGCAGGGCGCTGGCGATCGGCGGCGCCATCGTCGTGTTGCTGCTCGTGGTGTGGTTGATCAACTCGCTGCGTGGTGGCGGTGACTCCGAGACGGATCCGGCGGCAGCGAGTTCGTCGTTGACCACTCCTGTGTCGATTTCCCCGACAGCCTCGGGTTCGTCCACGTCCAGCGGTGGTTCGGGCGGTTCCGGTGGCGGCGGCGGTGGCGCCGCTGCCGCCGGCGGCGAGGCGTCGTCGGGCACGTCCGGTTCGTCGGGGGCGTCGAGCAGCGGCGCCTCGAGCAGCGCAGCTCCCAGCGGTCAGCCGGTCGCTGCGGGACAGTGCCCGGACCAGTCGCTGGCCATCAAGGTGGCGGCAGACAAGCCGACGTACCTGCCCGGTGAGGAGCCGAGCTTCACGACGGTCGTCACCAACATCGGCACCACGCCGTGCGAACGCGATCTGGGCAGCAGCCTGCAGCAGGTGCTCGTCTACACGATCGACGGTGCCGTGCGCCTGTGGTCCAACATCGACTGCTTCCCGCAGTCCGCGGCCGATGCGCGCACCCTCGCCGCGGGCGAGCAAGCCCAGTTCACCGTGAAGTGGTCGGCCAAGACGTCTGCGCCCGACTGCCTGACGCAGCCGGAACCCCAGCGTGATCCGGTGGGGCCCGGCGCGTACACGGTGGTCGGGCAGCTCGGTCAGCTCCGCAGTGCGCCGGAGCCGTTCAATCTCAGCTGATCCTCGGTGCGGGGTCGATGCGTGAGCGTCGATCGAATTCCTTGTCGAGGTCGGTGTGCTCGGGGTCGGCGAGCAGCGCCGCGAGCAGGATGCGGGCCTGACCTGCTCTGAGGTCGGTGGAGAACAGTGCCCCCGCCGAGATGAGGTCGTGTCCGCCGCCCCCGCCGCCATACGTGGCGGAGGTCGGGCCGTGCGGCACCCGGGTGGTGACCACGACCGGGATTCCGGCGGACGTGCAGTCCCGGACCGCCTCGACGATCGCGGGGTTCGCGTTCCCGGATCCGAGCCCGTCGAGCACCAGCCCCCGGGCCCCGGCCGCAAGGCACGCGTCGATCTGGACGCGATCCGCGCCCGGATAGGCGGCCACGATGTCGACGCGGGTTCCGGAGATCGGATGCCACGACAGCGGATCGGGACGTTGCGGCAGCAGGTCGCCGGTGGGGTGGACGGATCGGAACGCGTCGAGGGACGTCGTGTCCGCCTTGCGCGTTCCGGACGCCCGGTGCAGGGCACCTCCGAACGCGATGAGGACACCCGCTCCGCGCAGGGCGGGGTTCGTTCCCGCGGCGATCGCGTCGGTCAGGTTGGCGCGGGCGTCGGATTCCGGATGGTCGAAGGTGCGCTGCGCACCCGTGAAGACCACCGGCCGCGGGTCGGCGTGGTGGAGGTCGACCAGGAATGCGGTCTCCTCCATGGTGTCGGTTCCGTGTAGCACGACCACCGCGTCGAGATCGGGGTCGCTCAGCTCCGAGGTGACGGTGTCGCGGACCCGGTCCATGTCGGCGAACGTCATGCTCGAACTGTCCTTCGACATCACGTCGACGACACGAATTTCCGTTCCGGTTCGGGTGCTGCCCAGCAGATCGGAGCCTGCGACCACGGGCCTGCTGACACCCTGCCCGTTCCGGGTGCTGGCGATGGTGCCTCCGGTGGTGACGACGGCGACTTTCGGCACTGTTGTCCTTCCTGCTAGGCGTTGGGGCGGTCGGATGCCAGGGTCCGGATGCGGTTCCTCGCGCCGTACCATCCGATCACCAGCAGCGGGGCGATGATCGCGATGGATCCGACGGTCCAGGTTCCGACCGGGTGATCGAATGCCATCAGTATGACGACGCATCCGAGGAAGACCAGGGTGAGGAGCCCGGTGTAGGGGGCGCCGAACATCCGGAAGCCGGGGCGGGTGAGGGTGCCGTCCTTCGCGAGTTTCCACAGTTTCAGCTGGCACAGCACGATGACGGCCCAGGCGCTGATGATCCCGAGTGCGGCGAGGTTCAGAACGATCTCGAATGCCTGCGTGGGAACGACGGCGTTGAGTCCGACGCCGAGCAGGATGACGAATCCGGTGAGGGCGATGCCGCCGTACGGAACTCCGGCCTTGTTCATCCGGGCGGCGAACGACGGGGCCGACCCGGCCATGGCCATCGAATGCAGTATTCGTCCGGTGGAGTACAGGCCGGCGTTGAGAGACGACAACGCGGCGGTGAGCACGACGAGGTTCATGATCGCGTCGGCGCCCTGCACATTGATGGAACCGAAGAACGTGACGAACGGGCTTTCGCCGGCGTGGTACTCGGTGTAGGGGAGCAGTAGCGACAGCAGCAGGACGGATCCGACGTAGAAGACGAGGATCCGGACGATGACCGTGTTGATCGCCTTCGGGATGACCTTCTGCGGGTTCTTCGTCTCGCCCGCAGTTGTTCCCACGAGTTCGATCGAGGCGTAGGCGAAGACGACGCCCTGGATCACCACGACGGCGGGCAGGATTCCGTTGGGGAAGAGTCCGCCGTTGTCGGTGATCATGCTGAAGCCCGACGAATGTCCTTCGATCGGCGTTCCGAACAGCACGAAGTAGATGCCGAAGCCGAGGAACGCGGCGAGGGCGACGACCTTGATGAGGGCGAACCAGAACTCCAGTTCGCCGAACACCTTGACGGAGACGAGATTCAGCCCGAGGACCAGTACGACTGCGGCGAGGGCGAAGACCCATTGGTCGACGTTTCCGAGCGGTGCCCAGTACTTCTTGAAGAAGTTCATGTACAGCGCGACTGCGGTGACGTCGACGACGGCCGTCATCGCCCAGTTCATCCAGTACAGCCAGCCCGCGGCGAAGGCCATCTTCTCGCCGAAGAATTCCCGCGAGTACGACACGAAGGACCCGGACGTGGGGCGATGCATCACGAGTTCGCCCAGGGCCCGCAGGATCAGGAAGGCGAAGAACCCGCAGAGGGCGTAGACGAGGACGAGTGCGGGGCCGGCCTGCTGGAGGCGTCCGCCCGCGCCCATGAACAGGCCGGTGCCGATCGCACCGCCGATCGCGATCATCTGGATCTGTCTCGGGCCGAGCGCTTTCCGGTAGCCGAGGTCTTCCTCGACGAAGATGTCGGCGCCGGAGGTGTCGTCCTTCTCGATCGTCACGAGACCACCTCCGCGGCAGCGGCGACGGGTGTCTGCCGTGGCGAACCGGACGCTCTCAGATTCGCGAGATGCTCGGGACTGAGGAGGCGGTCGAGTTCCTCACGGTCGAGCAGGCCCGCCTCGATCACGAGGTCGGCGACCCTGCGGCCGGAGACCAGCGCTTCCTGTGCGATCCGGGTCGAGGCGGTGTAGCCGATGTACGGGTTGAGCGCGGTGACGAGTCCGATGGAGTCCTCGACCCGGGCCCGCAGCAGATCGGCGTTGGCGGTGATGCCGAGTACGCAGCGGTCGGCCAGGATCCGGCAGGCGGCACCGAGGTGGCGCATCCCCTCGGACAGGGAGTGCACGATGATCGGTTCGAATGCGTTGAGCTGGAGCTGGCCGGATTCGGCGGCCATCGTGATGGTGACGTCGTTGCCGATGACCTCGTAGGCCACCTGGTTGAGGACTTCCGGGATCACCGGGTTGACCTTGCCGGGCATGATCGACGAACCGGCCTGTACCGGTGGGAGATTGATCTCGTTCAGGCCCGCGCGCGGCCCCGACGACAGCAGGCGGAGGTCGTTGCACACCTTCGACAACTTGACCGCGATCCGCTTGAGCACGCCGGAGAGGTGGACGAACTGACCGACGTCCTGGGTTGCCTCGACCAGGTCCGTGGCGAGGACGAGGGGGAGTCCGGTGAGTTCCCGAAGTGTGTCGCACGCCGCCTCGGCGTAGCCGGCGGGTGCGTTCAGGCCCGTGCCGATCGCGGTGGCGCCGAGGTTGATCTCGTGGACGAGGAGAGCGGCCTCGCCGAGACGGGCGCGGTCCTCGTCGATCATCACCGAGTACGTGGCGAACTCCTGGCCCAGCGTCATCGGCACCGCGTCCTGGAGTTGGGTGCGCCCCATCTTCACGGTGTCGGCGAACTCGACTGCCTTGGTCGCGAAGGCCTCCTGCAGGACCCGCATGGCGTCCAGCAGGTCGTCGATCGCGAAGATCGTCGCGATGTTGACCGCGGTGGGGTAGACGTCGTTGGTCGACTGGCTGAGGTTCACGTGCTCGTTGGGATGGAGTTCCGTGTACTCCCCGCGCCCGTGGCCGAGGATCTCGAGTGCCCGGTTGGCGATCACCTCGTTGGCATTCATGTTGGTCGACGTCCCGGCGCCGCCCTGGATGACGTCGACGACGAACTGCTCGTGCCAGCGGCCGTCGACGATCTCCCGGCACGCCTGTCCGATCGCGTCGGCCTGGCGGTGATCGAGGATCCCGAGTTTCTCGTTGGCGCTCGCTGCGGCCCATTTGACGTAGGCAAGTCCGCGAATCAGGTAGGGGTTCGTGGAGATCGGCCGGCCGGTGATCGGGAAGTTCTCCACGGCCCGCAGCGTGTGGATTCCCCAGTAGGAATCCGCAGGCACTTGGCGGTCGCCGAGCAGATCGTGTTCTGTTCGCGTTTCGAGCACTTGATCATTCCTCACGGGGATTCGCGCGAGCCGTTGCTCTGCACGGATGCGGTGGACGGAGTCTGCTGCTCGAAGAGGTAGATTCCCCGGTCGAGCCACCCGGCTATCCACCTGCCAGGCTGTCAGACAGGTGCAATTGTTACCTCGCTCACTCGCAGGCGTCAACCCCGGGGTGTCCCGTATTGACGTTGCGGTCGGTGCGTGAGCAGAATGTCTGCATGAACCTGTCGGACAGCTGGGCAGCCAGGCGCCCTGTCACGGCGCGGGTCAGCGCCGCGGAGGCGGTCCTCGCAGACCTCCGTGACGCGATCACGTCGGGTGAGCTGTCGGTCGGTGAACGACTTCCGTCCGAAGCGTCCCTCGCGGCGCGGCACGGGGTCAGCCGGTCGGTGATCCGGGAGGCCCTGCGGTCCTGTCATGCGCTCGGACTCACGGAGACGAAGTCGGGCCTCGGGACGTTTGTCGTCAGCGATTCGATCGCCCGCGACCTCGACTTCGGGAACTACGCGGCCAACGAACTCGTCGAGGCACGCCCGCACGTCGAGATTCCCGCCGCCGGATGGGCGGCGCAACGGCACACCGGCGAGGACCTCGCCGCCCTGCGCGGCCTGGTGGACCAGATGCGGGACGAGGACGACCCCCTCGTGTGGGTGTCGCTGGATGCACAGTTCCACGCGTACATCGCCCGGACGAGCCGGAACCGCGTATTCGAATCCGTGATCGTCGACATCCGCGAAGCCCTCACCCGCCAGTCCGAAACGCTGAATCTGGTTGCGGGACGGCAGCAGAAGTCGAACGACGAGCACGACCGGATCGTGGACGGCATCGCATCCGGAAGCTACGACAAGGCCGCCCGCGCCATGGCCGAACACCTGGACGCGGTGCGGGTCGCACTGGAATCCGTGGTCGGAGAAGGCAGCCCGGACCACCGACGGTGAACTGCGACCGCCGACGACTAGTCGTACGGGCCGGAGATCGACGTCTCGGCGAGCCGGGACAGGCCCTCGCGGATGTGGCGCGCCCACAGCCCGCCGATCCCCTCCACCGACTGCAGGTCGGCAGCCGTCGCGGCCAGCAGTGACTGCAGGGTTCCGAACGAGCCGACGAGCCGGTGAATCTGGTTGAACTGCAACCGGGGAACGCGAGTGAGGACGCGGTAGCCGCGGGGGCTCATCGGCGCCTCGAGCGCCTCGATGGTGCCCGGGTAGCCGAACGCCCGCGCCAGCGTCGTGAGGTCGAGAAGGTCTGCGTCCGTGATCCTGTCGAGCGCGGTGAGCGACTTCTCGACGTCCTCGGCGGGCGCCGGGCCGGAACCGGCCAGATAGTCGCGCACGATGAGTTCCCTCGCCACGTCGTTGTCGCCGACGAGTTCCTCGAGTTGCAGTGCGAGCTGCCGCCCGTCCGTCCCGAGTTCGAGCACGTCCTGCTCGATCTCGACGGACACGCGCCGCACCATCTCCAGGCGCTGCACCACGGTCAGGGCGTCGCGGAGCGTGACGAAATCCTCGATCTCCACCACCGACAGCTGGCGGGTCACCTCGTCGAGCCGCGCTTTGTACCGCTCGAGGGTGGCGACCGCCTGATTGGCGCGCGACAGGATCGTGGCGGACCCGTCGATGACGTGCCGGATGCCGCCGACGTACACGCTGACGATGCTCATCGACTGGCTGACCGACACCACCGGGTATCCGGTTTGCATGGCCGTCCGCTCGGCGGCGCGGTGACGGGTGCCGGACTCGACGGTCGGGATCTTGTGGTCGGGCACCAGTTGGACGTTGGCGCGCACGATGCGGGACCCGTCGGTGGACAGGACCACGGCGCCGTCCATCTTCGACAGCTCACGCAGGCGGGTCGGGGCGAACTCCACGTCGAGTTCGAAGCCGCCGTCGCAGATCTCTTCCATCTGCTCGTCGTAGCCGAGGACGATCAACGCACCGGTGCGGCCGCGCAGAATGCGTTCCAGGCCGTCGCGAAGTGCAGTTCCGGGAGCCAGCCGGGCAATCGTTTCGCGCAGTGCAGACGACGACTCGGCATCGTTCATCGCGCAATACTCCCGCTGAGGTAGACGTCACTTGTCGGGGACCGCCGCGGAAACACGTCCGGACCCGCGTTTAGATTACCTATCCATGAGTGGTACCTGGACTTTGCCCGACGACCTGACCCTGCCCGGCCGGGTCGGCAGCTTTCCCGCCGCAGGTCAGCCGGTGCCGCACCACTGGTCGAGGTGCTTCGGGTGCGGAGACCAGTCGCCCGCCGGCATGTCGATGAGCTTCACGGCCGGGAACGGGCTCGACGTGTGGGGCCGGCTCGAGGTGGCACCCCGCTACCAGGGCGGTCCGGGAGTGATCCACGGCGGCATCCTGTCGACAGCGTTCGACGAGGCGCTGGGCATGGTGTGCCGGTCGATCGTCGACGGACCGGTGGTCACCGGGCATCTCGAGATCGACTTCGCCAGGCCCATACCGCTGGGTTCCGTCCTCGAATTCCACGCGCGGGTCGACGGGTCGATCCGCCGCAAGGTGTACGCGAGCGCCGAGGCGCGCATCGTCGAGGGGCCGACGTCCGACCCGGACGTGGTGGTGGCGACGTCGAGGGGGCTGTTCCTCACCGTCACGGCCGAGCACTTCGAGAAGACGAAGGACTTCGTGGACGGCGTGCCGGAGCGCCCGTTCGGAACCTCGTCGATCTGAGCAATCTCACCGCAGCGACGCGATCGCTGCTCCCAGGTTCCCGACCTCGGTGACCTTCATGCCCTTCGGCGCCGCCCCGGAGTCGAGGGGAACGATGGCGCGGGTGAATCCGAGGCGGAATGCCTCGGCGAGCCTGCGCCCGACGCCGGGCACCCGGCGAACCTCACCGGCCAGTCCCACTTCGCCGAGGATCACGAGCCCGTCGGGAACGGGACGGTCCTTCACCGCGGACGCGACGGCGAGGGCCAGCGCCAGGTCAGCGGACGGCTCGGTCATCCGCATCCCGCCGACGGTGGCGGCGTAGACGTCGTTCTTCGCGATCGGCACCCCGCACCGGCGGTCGAGCACGGCCAGGACCATGGCCACCCGGGCGCTGTCGAGTCCGCTCACGGCGCGCCGGGGTGCGGGCATGGACGTGGCCGCGACGAGTGCCTGCACCTCACCGAGGAGTGGCCGTTTGCCGTCCATCATGACGGTGACGGCGGTTCCGGGAACGGCTTCGGCGCGGTGGTGGAGGAACAGTCCGGACGGGTCGCTGATTCCGGCGATGCCGTCTTCGCGCAGTTCGAAGCAACCGACCTCGTCGGCGGCACCGAAACGGTTCTTGACGCCGCGCACCATCCGCAGCGTCGAATGCTTGTCGCCCTCGAAGTGCAGCACCACGTCGACGAGATGCTCGAGCGACCGCGGACCGGCGACCGCACCGTCCTTGGTGACGTGGCCGATGAGGAGCACCGGCACGCCGCTGGCCTTCGCGAGGGAGGTGAGGGCGCTGGTGACGGCCTTCACCTGGGTGACGCCGCCGACCACGCCGTCGACGTCGGCGGCCAGCATGGTCTGCACGGAGTCGACGATCAGCAGGGTGGGACGCACCTGCTCGACGTGACCGAGGATGGTCGCGAGATCGGATTCGGCGGCGAGATAGACCCGCTCGTGGACGGCGCCGGTGCGGTCGGCCCGCAGTCGCACCTGCCCGGCGGATTCCTCGCCGGTGACGTAGAGCGACCGGTCGTCCGGGCCTCGCCGGGCCCACTGGTGGACCACCTCGAGGAGCAGGGTCGACTTGCCGACGCCGGGTTCGCCTGCGAGGAGAACGACGGAACCGGGCACCACACCGCCGCCGAGAACACGGTCGAGTTCGTCGATGCCGGTGGGCTTGGCGCGGGTGGACGTGCTGTCGATCCGCGTGATCGGAGTCGCCGGGGTGGACGGAAGGACCGCTCCGGCTCCCGCTTTCGCGAGCGAGGCGCCGGAGCGGCTCGCGACGGCTGCGACGATCGGGGCCTCGTCCATCGAGCCCCAGCTACCGCATTCGGGGCACCGCCCGACCCATTTGGGAACCGTGCACTGGCACGACGAGCAGCGGAAGCTGGATTTGAGTTTGGCCACCCGGCCAGCCTAGGTATCGGGTCCGACAGCGGACCCGATACGGCTGCTAGTGTCCGCCGCCCTCGGCTTCGGTGCCGGGCGACTTGTCGGAGACGTGCCGCTCGGTCTCGTGGCCCGCGTCGACGGGAACGGACACGGTGATGTCTCCGGCCTTCTCGAACGAGAACGTGACGGGGAAGGTGAGGCCCGGGCGGACGCCTTCCTTCAGGCTGTTCAGAGTCACCAGGACGACGTCGGTCGGCGCGTCGGCGCTCTTGTCCGTCTCGGCGGCGGCGTCCGCGCCGGCTTCGGCGTCCCCGACCGGCAGGCCGGCGACGAGCGCGCTCTGCGGCGGAATCTCGAGTCCGCCGGACTTCTCGCCGAGCGTGACGGACTGCGCGAAGTCGGTGCTGATGCGGGTCAGCGTGTCCGGGGTGTCCTCGTTGTTGTTGATCGCGGTGAACGCCAGGACGGCGTTGCTCCCCGGCTCGAGGCTGTACTCGGCGGAGTTGGGGTAGACGACGTGCACGTTGCGCAGGGCGATCGATCCGGCCTCCGCGCTGTTGCCGTTGACCGCGGCGACCTGACTCGACGTCTGAGTGATCTGGCCCGCACTGCACGCGGACAGCACGAGGGCTGCGCCGGCAGCGAGAGCGACGGCGGTAGCGACTCGGCGAGTCGACTTGTCGAGAGCAGTCACGAGTTGTCCTCCGGTGTCAGGTTCGCACTTCAACTAGGCAGAGTAGTAGTTCCCCCGCGTGGCCTGCTCGCTGGGTACTCACAATGGTTGTCTGCGTGCGGTTTCGGTGCCGGAGAACGGCCGGATCGGGGTGTCCGGAATGCACGTATCGGGACCCCTGTCAACCCCTAGGGTCAGGCCATGATGCCCCTGACCTGCACCGTTGATGCGACCAGGATCCGGACACGTGTTAAACTCGAATGATCGAAAGGGGCACGGGACAGATGATTTTTAAGGTCGGAGACACCGTCGTATACCCCCATCACGGTGCGGCGCTGATCGAAGCTATTGAAACCCGCACCATCAAGGGTGAGCAGAAGGAATATCTCGTTCTCAAGGTTGCTCAGGGCGATCTCACCGTACGGGTTCCCGCAGACAACGCAGAGTACGTGGGCGTACGCGACGTCGTCGGCCAGGAAGGTCTCGACAAGGTCTTCCAGGTACTGCGGGCTCCGCACACCGAAGAACCCACCAACTGGTCACGCCGCTACAAGGCGAATCTCGAAAAGCTCGCGTCCGGTGACGTCAACAAGGTCGCCGAGGTCGTTCGTGACCTGTGGCGTCGTGAGCAGGACCGCGGTCTGTCCGCGGGAGAGAAGCGCATGCTCGCGAAGGCGCGGCAGATCCTCGTCGGCGAACTCGCACTCGCCGAAGGCACCGACAGCGACAAGGCCGAGACCATCCTCGACGAGGTCCTCGCGGCCGCGTCCTAGACAGTCGCGATACACACAGTGGCCGAGGGACAAGGTCCTGTAGTCGCGCTGGTTCCCGCCGCAGGTCAGGGAGTGCGTTTGGGTGAGAACAAGCCCAAGGCATTCGTTGATCTCGGGGGGACGACCATGCTGACACGCGCGGTCGACGGGCTCCTGCAGTCGGGGGCTGTCGACCGCGTCGTCGTGATCGTCCCGGAGGAACTCGTCGAGTCGACGCGCAGCCTCCTCCCCGGTGACGTCACCGTCGTCGCTGGTGGGAGTGAGCGGACCGATTCGGTTCGCGCCGGACTCGCCGTCGCGGACGACGCCGAATATGTCCTCGTGCACGACGCCGCCCGCGCTCTGACGCCGCCGTCGCTCATCGCGCGGGTGGTCGCGGAGCTGCGGTGTGGCCGCACCGCGGTGATTCCCGTCCTCCCGGTGGCGGACACCATCAAGACCGTCGACGTTCTCGGCGCGGTCACCGGCACCCCCGAACGGTCCGAACTGCGGGCGGTGCAGACGCCGCAGGGTTTCACCGCGGAACTGCTCCGCCGCGCGTACGCCGCCGCCGACGGCATCGCCACGGACGACGCCGGCCTGGTGGAGCGGCTCGGGGAACGGGTCCGCAGCATCGTCGGAGAACCCACAGCATTCAAGATCACCACGCCGCTGGACCTCGTCCTGGCCCGCGCGCTGGTGGAAGAGGGAGCGCACTAGTGCGAGTCGGAATCGGGACGGACGTCCACCCGATCGAGCAGGGACGGCCGTGCTGGATGGCGGGCCTGCTGTTCGAGGACGAGAACGGCTGCGCGGGTCACTCCGACGGCGACGTCGCCGTCCACGCACTCTGCGACGCCCTGCTCTCCGCCGCCGGCCTCGGCGATCTCGGCTCCGTCTTCGGAACCGGCAGACCCGAGTGGTCCGGGGTGAGCGGCGCCGCGATGCTCGCGGAGGTCCGCCGGCTCCTGGAAGAGGACGATTTCGGTGTCGCCAACGCCGCGGTCCAGGTGATCGGGAACCGGCCGAAGATCGGCCCGCGCCGGAACGAGGCCCAGAAGGTGCTCAGCGACATTCTGGGAGCCCCGGTTTCGGTGTCCGCGACCACCACGGACGGGCTTGGTCTCACCGGCCGCGGCGAGGGGATCGCCGCGATGGCCACCGCATTGGTCATTCCCGATCGAAGCGCCAGGTAGGATCGCTGGTCGTGACCCTGCGCCTATTCGACACCGAGACGCGGGCCTTGCGTGACTTCGCTCCGCTGGCCCCTGGACACGCATCGGTGTACCTGTGTGGCGCCACGGTGCAGGGCGACCCCCACATCGGTCACGTACGCAGCGGCGTCGCCTTCGACGTGCTGCGACGCTGGCTGCTCGCCCACGACTACGACGTGGCGTTCGTCCGCAATGTCACGGACATCGAAGACAAGATCCTGAACAAGGCCGCCGAGGCGGGCAGGCCGTGGTGGGAGTGGGCCGCCACGTTCGAGCGGTCCTTCACGTGGGCCTACCAGCAACTGGGTGTGCTGCCGCCGTCCGTCGAGCCGCGCGCCACCGGGCACATCACGCAGATGGTCGAGATGATGCAGCGCCTCATCGACAACGGCCACGCGTACGCGGCGGGCGGCGACGTCTACTTCGACGTCCGCAGCTACCCGCAGTACGGCAGCCTGTCCGGGCACAAACTGGACGACGTGCACCAGGGCGAGAGCGCCGGCGAATGCAAACGCGACCCCCGCGACTTCACGCTGTGGAAGGCGGAGAAGCCGGGCGAGCCGTCGTGGCCGACGCCGTGGGGCCGTGGCAGGCCGGGCTGGCACCTCGAGTGCTCCGCGATGGCCGAGTTCTATCTCGGGGCGGCGTTCGACATCCACTGCGGTGGCCTGGACCTGGTGTTCCCGCACCACGAGAACGAGATCGCGCAGGCCAAGTGCTCCGGCGACGACTTCGCGCAGTACTGGCTGCACAACGGCTGGGTCACCATGGGTGGCGAGAAGATGTCGAAGTCGCTCGGCAACGTTCTCTCCGTGCCGAACGTGCTGAAAAAGGTTCGGCCGCAAGAGCTTCGGTACTATCTCGGCAGTGCCCACTACCGGTCGATGCTCGAGTACTCCGACACCGCGCTCGACGAGGGCGCGGCCGCGTACCGCCGCATCGAATCGTTCGTCACGCGCACGCAGGAGCGCGCCGGTGAGGTCGCGGTCGGCCGGTGGACGGACGCGTTCGCTCGCGCTCTCGACGACGACCTCGCCGTCCCCGCCGCACTCGCCGAGGTGCACGGCAAGGTCCGCGAGGGCAACATCGCGCTCGACGGGGGAGATCTCGAAGGCGCGCGCGCAATCGCGTCGCAGGTCCGGGCCATGCTCGGAATCCTCGGCGTCGACCCGCTGGACGCGCACTGGACTCAGGAGACCGCGGACGCGTCCGCGGCAACCGATGCCCTGGACGTTCTGGTCCGGGCCGAACTCGAGCGCAGGCAGACTGCCCGCGCCGAGAAGAACTGGGCTGTGGCCGACGAGGTGCGTGACCGTCTCATCCGGGCGGGCATCGAGGTCACCGATACCCCCAACGGGCCCGAGTGGTCTCTCAAGGCAGGACAGTAGTAATGGCTGGAAATTCGAGTAGGCGCGGAGCCATCCGCAAGGCCGGCACCAAGAAGGGCCAGGTCGCCGGTTCCGGTGGCCAGCGTCGCAAGGGGCTGGAAGGCCGTGGCGCCACGCCGCCCGCGGAGGCCCGCACCAAGCACCCCGCCGCGAAGCGGGCCGCCCGCGCCGCCCGGGACGCCGAGAAGCAGCCGGGCCGCGGTCGTCAGACCGCGGGTCGCAAGGTGCTCGACGGCCCCGAGAACGTGCTGGGCCGCAACCCCGTCGTCGAATGCCTGCGTGCCGGTGTCCCCGCGACCGCACTGTACGTCGCGGTCGGGACCGAGAGCGACGACCGTCTGAAGGAATCCGTCCAGCGGGCGGCCGACGCGGGCATCTCCATCCTCGAGGTTCCCCGCACGGATCTCGACCGGCTCAGCGCCAACGGCATGCACCAGGGCATCGCGTTGCAGGTGCCGCCGTACCGCTACGCGCACCCCGACGACCTGATCGCGGAAGCTCGAAAGCACCAGGAGGCGCCGCTGCTGGTGGCCCTCGACAACATCACCGACCCCCGCAATCTCGGTGCCGTCGTCCGGTCGGTGGCTGCGTTCGGTGGTCACGGTGTGGTCATCCCCGAGCGGCGCAGTGCGTCGGTCACCGCGGTGGCGTGGCGCACGAGCGCCGGCGCCGCCGCGCGTCTGCCCATCGCCCGCGCCACCAATCTCACTCGCACGCTGAAGGATTGGGCGTCCAAGGGCGTCCAGGTGGTCGGGCTCGACGCGGGTGGCGACACCACGCTCGACGAGTTCGACGGCAGCGGCCCGGTGGTCGTCGTGGTCGGCTCCGAGGGCAAGGGACTGTCGCGTCTGGTGCGCGAGAACTGCGACGCCATCCTCAGCATCCCGATGGCAGGCCCCGTCGAATCGCTCAACGCGTCCGTCGCCGCGGGTGTTGTGCTCGCCGACATCGCCCGGCGCCGCCGGAGTTAGATTTCCGCCCCGATCACTTCGGGATCGGCGACGTCACCACCCGGTGGAAGCGCACCCGGTGCCCGGGTCGCAACTGCGCGGCCATCGGCAGGTCAGCCTCGGCGACCACGGCGATCACCGGGTAGCCGCCCGTCACCGGATGGTCGGCGAGGAACAGGATCGGCTGACCGTTCGGGGGCACCTGCAGGGCACCCGCCACCATGGCCTCGCTCGGCATCTCGTCACGCACGGATCGGTGCAGCGCTCCCGGGCCCTCGAATCGCGCCCCCACCCGGTTGGTGTCGGAACTGACCGTCCACGTCTCGCGGAGAAGGGCGTCGACCGACGCGGGCGTGAACCAGTCGTCCCGCGGTCCGAGGCGGACGCGCATCGTCAACGGATCCTCGGGGGTGACCGGTGGCGGGATGATCTCGTCCGCGGGCCAGTCGCCGGCATCCGCACCCACGAGCAACCGGTCACCCTCGGCGACGGGATCGGGGCCGAGGCCCGACAGTGTGTCGGTGGACCGGCTCCCCATCACCGCGGGTACGTCGAACCCTCCCCGCACCGCGACGTAACTGCGCAGCCCCTCGGTCGCGAACGCGATCTCCAGTAGATCTCCCGTGTTCAGGTGGAGCATCGTGTAGTCGGGTCGGGGTTCGGAATTGACGGTGACGGGGTTGCGGGCGCCCGTGACGGCGACGGAGACGGTCCCGGTCGCCCGCACGGCCAGCCCGCCGAGCGTGACCTCCAGTGTGGCTGCGCCGGAGTGGTTGCCCACCAACCTGTTTGCGCTGTCGTGCGCCTCGCGGTCGACGGCACCCGACTCGCCGACACCGATGGACGCATAGCCGGGGCGGCCGCGATCCTGCACGGTGGTGAACGGTCCGGTGCGCACGACCTCGAGCCAAGCCATCGTCCGATTGTCCCGCATCCCGGCGTCGTCTGGATACGCTCTCGACCATGTTGACCGCGACTCTGTACGGCCTCGGCACGGCCGTACCCCTGCTGATCGGTGCCGTCGTCGGGCTGCGCTACGACCTGCCGCGGCCGGTCCTCGCGGCACTCATGGCGTTCGGTGCGGGAACGATGGTGGCCGCCGTGTCCACCGAATTGTTCCAGCCCGCGTTCGAGACCGAAGGGATCTGGACGGCAGGCGCGGCCCTGTTCACGGGGGCACTCGTCTACGTGGTCGCAGACCGGCTCATCGAGCAGAAACTCGGTGCCGCCGCTCTCGGCTGGGCGTTGATGCTCGGTGCGCTGCTCGACGGCATCCCCGAGAACACCGCCCTCGGGGTGACGATCAGCAGCGCAGGCGGGGTGGTGCTGCTCGTCGCCGTCGCGGTCGGAAACGTGCCCGAGGCGGTCGCGGGCGCGGCGTCCATGCGGTCCCAGCCGCACTTCAGCCGCGGCCGCGCCCTGTCGGTGTGGGTGGCGACCGCCGTCCTGCTGGTGCTGGTGGTGATCGGTGCCGATGCCGTGTCCGACACCATCTCCGACGGCACCATCGCGACCATCCAGGCGTTCGCCGGTGGCGCGACCATCGCCGTGCTCGCGGACTCGCTGATGCCCGAGGCCTACCGGGAAGGTGGGTGGTGGGTCGGGTTGTCCACCGCGCTCGGGTTCCTCGTCGCGTTCGGGCTCGGCGCCTAGCGTCTCAGGCGGGCAGTGTCGCGGCCGGGTAGCCGTGCGCGGCAGCGACTTCGGTGGACAGCAGCTTGCCGTCGTGGGTGGACAGTCCCTCTGCGAGGCCGGGAACGGTCGCGGTCGCTTCCTGCCAGCCCTTGTCGGCGAGGGCGACGACGTACGGCAGGGTCGCGTTGGTGAGCGCGTAGGTCGACGTGCGGGGGACGGCGCCGGGCATGTTGGCGACGCAGTAGAACACCGAGTCGTGGACCTGGTAGGTGGGTTCGGCGTGGGTGGTGGGACGCGAGTCCTCGAAGCAGCCGCCCTGGTCGATGGCGATGTCGACGAGCACGGAGCCGGGCTTCATCCGGGAGACCAGGTTGTTGGAGACGAGGGTGGGGGCCTTGGCGCCGGGGACGAGGACGGCTCCGATGACGAGGTCGGCGTCGAGGACGGCCTGCTCGAGTTCGAGACTGTTGGAGACGATGGTCTTGACCTGGCCGTGGTACTGGGCGTCGATCTCCCGGAGGCGGGCGATGGACAGGTCGAGGACGGTGACGTCGGCGTGCATGCCGTGTGCGATGGCGATGGCGTTCTTGCCGGAGACGCCGGCGCCGATGACGACGACCTTGGCCGGTCGCACCCCGGGGACACCGCCCATCAGAACGCCGCGGCCGCCGCCCTGGCGCATCAGGTGGTAGGCGCCGGCCTGCGGGGCGAGGCGTCCGGCGACCTCGCTCATCGGGGCGAGCAGCGGCAGGGAGCCGTCGGCGCCGGTGACGGTTTCGTAGGCGATGGAGGTGGTCTTCGACGCCAGCAGTGCGTCGGTGCACTCCTTGGATGCGGCGAGGTGCAGGTAGGTGAACAGCACCTGGTCTTGGCGGAGGCGGGGGTATTCCTCGGCGATGGGTTCTTTGACCTTCAGTAGCAGGTCGGCGCTCTCCCAGACCTGGTCGGCGGTCGAGAGGATCTGGGCGCCTGCGGCTTTGAAGTCCGCGTCGGCGAAGGACGAGCCGACGCCGGCCCCGGTTTCGATGATCACCTCGTGGCCGCGGCCGACAAGTTCGTGGACACCGGCGGGGGTGATGGCCACGCGGTATTCGTGGTTCTTGATTTCGCGGGGGATGCCGATCTTCATGAGAACTCCGTGCTGTTGGAAATTCGATTGGTAGGTGCCAATAGTGAAGAAAGCGATCATTCATGCCAACAGTTCTGAAGATAATTCTCAATATCGGGGTTCCGGATCGCGACTATTCGGATGTTGGCACCCTGAGCCGGTTCTCGTCGAACGATGTTCGAGAGTGGCTACGCCCCGTGAGTACTTATTAACCGCCCGACGTTAATAAGTACTCACGGGCGGCGGAGCTGCAGGATCAGCATGGCCGTGTGCAGCGACGTCCGGGACTCGGCATCGTCGAGGTCGACACCGAGCAGTCGCTCGATCGTGGCAAGCTTCGCGTAGAGCGTGGGGCGCGAGAGGTGGAGCCTCTTCGCGAGTTCCGTCTTGTTGCCGCCGAGTTCGAGGAAGCTCCGCAGGACTTCGACGCTGTCGCCGCCGTGGCGCGCGCGATGCTCCAGCAGGCCGCGGAGTTCGGTTTCGGCGAACGCCTGCACCCGCGGATCGGTCCGGATCAGGGCGAGGAGCCCGCGCAACCGGATGTCGGCTGCCCGGTGAAAAGCCTTGTCGTCCGGTGGCAACGACAGCGCGACGTCGGCGATGTGCGCGGATTCCGTGAGGCCGCCCGCGGCGTCCAGCAGCCGGGTCGATTCGGGGCCGACGCCGATCGTGCAGTGCAGGACGCCGTCGAGCCGGGCGAGTGCGGCGCGGATCGCCCCGCAGAGTTCGGTCAGCGCGCCGGGTGCGGACACCGGCGGATGGGACAGGAGCAGGTCGATCTGCCCGGCCCGGGTGTTCGCGGTCAGTGCCGTCTGCCGCGACGTCCGGACCGCGTGACGCACGGCGTCGAGCATGGTGATCCGGCGTCGCTGTGCCAGAACCTGGTCGGCGCTGGCGGTTTCGCCGACCCGGACCGTCATCGGCAGGTAGGTCAGTGCCGGCCGGAGACCGAGTGCGTGGGCGCGTGCGGTCGCCTCGGCCTCGTCCTGGATGCGTCCGCGGCGGAGTTCGTCGATGAGCCCACTCTGGGCCTGCTGCTCGAGTGCGGTTCGGTCCTGTTCGACCATGCGGTGCAGTGCGAGCGCTTGGGCCGCGCGTTCGAGGGTCATCCGCGCACGACCTTCCGCGGCGACGGGGCGGGGGGCGACGAGTCGTCCCCATTCCTGCCGATGTGCGCCGACGGGGGTGGTCGTCCACGACTCGGGCCCGTCGACCGCGGTCTGATGCGACACGGGCGTGAGCCGCGACCGGCGTTCCCACTCGGCGAGGAGGTCCGCCGTCGCGGTGCCCTGCGCCGCGAACGCCAGCACCTGCCGGTTGAGGTCTTCGAGCACGATCGGGGCGCCGAGCATGCCTGCCGCGGCGTCGACGATCTCGCCGAGCGACGCCCGCTTCATGCTGAGGTCGGTGAAGACCTCGTGGGCGTGCCGTGCGAACGCGACCTCGTCGTACTGCTCTGCGACGATCGATCGGTGCACAGCCTCCGTGACCTCGACGAACTTGATCTGACGGTGCAGCGCGATCAGGGGGAACGACAGTCTGTCGGCGGCGCGTGCCACCCCGTCCGGGACGGTGTCGACGTGGACGCCGAGTTCGACGACGAGTCCGGCTGCGCCCGCCGCGGCCAGCCCTTCCAGGTATTCCACGCTCGACGAGTCGTCGGCGAGGGGTTGCCCGGTGGTGAGGACGAGTTCGCCGCCCTGGAGGAGGTTCGACAGGTCGGGTAGATCGCTGACGTGCACCCATCGCACCGGCCTGTCGAGTGTTCCGCCGCCGATCACCTCGGGCGTCCCGGCCTGGACGACCGGGAGCGCCAGGATGTCGACGATGGTGGGCAGCATTTACGCAGTGTAAATCAGAAGGCGGATTGTTATACAGATCGTCGGGGTCTGGGGGCTGGTTCACGGACCAGAGTGGAGGCATCACGCGATCCGTGCGGATCGCCCCGGTATCCGCTCTCTCCCGGTTAGGACACCCATTTCATGACACACAGCGACGGCGCCGCGCAGACCCGAACGATCTCGCACTGGTTCGACAACAAGAGCTTCGCGGGCACCAGCGGGAACACCGCCCCCGTCACCAACCCGGCGACCGGCGCCGTGACCGGTCAGGTCGCCCTCGCCAGCGTCGAGGACGCCCGCGCGGTCATCGACTCGGCCGCCGCCGCCTTCCCGGCGTGGCGTGACACCTCGCTTGCCAAGCGGACGCAGATCATCTTCAAGTTCCGGGAACTGCTCAACGAGCGCAAGGGTGAACTCGCCGAGATCATCACCTCCGAGCACGGCAAGGTCGTCTCCGACGCCCTCGGTGAGGTGAGCCGCGGCCAGGAGGTCGTCGAATTCGCGTGTGGCATTGCGCATCTGCTCAAGGGCGGCATGACGGAGAACGCGTCGACGAATGTGGATGTGCATTCGATCCGTCAGCCCGTCGGACCGGTCGCGATCATCTCCCCCTTCAACTTCCCCGCCATGGTCCCGATGTGGTTCTTCCCCGTCGCGATCGCCGCCGGCAATACGGTGGTGTTGAAGCCGTCGGAGAAGGACCCGACCGCCGCGATCTGGATGGCCGAACTGTGGGCCGAAGCCGGCCTGCCCGCCGGGGTGTTCAACGTGCTGCAGGGCGACAAGACGTCCGTCGACGAGCTCCTCACCAACCCGGCCGTCAAGGCGATCAGCTTCGTGGGGTCTACCCCGATCGCGCAGTACGTGTATGCCACCGGCACCGCCCACGGCAAGCGAGTTCAGGCATTGGGTGGGGCGAAGAACCACGCCATCGTCCTGCCGGACGCCGACCTGGATCTGGCCGCCGACGCCATGGTCAACGCCGGGTTCGGGTCCGCCGGTGAACGGTGCATGGCGATCTCGGCGCTGGTCGCGGTCGGGGACATCGCCGACGAGTTGGTCGCGAAGATCACCGAACGCACCAACACGTTGAAGATCGGCGACGGCACCAAAGATTCCGACATGGGACCGCTGGTGACGAAGGTGCACCGCGACAAGGTCGCCTCCTACATCGACGCCGGCGAGAAGGACGGGGCCACCATCGTCGTCGACGGCCGGCAGGTGCAGGCCGACGGTGGCGAGGACGGGTTCTGGCTCGGCCCGACGCTGATCGACCACGTCACCACCGACATGAGTGTGTACACCGACGAGATCTTCGGACCCGTCCTGTCCGTGATTCGCGTCAAGAGCTACGACGAGGCGCTGGAACTCATCAACTCCGGCCCGTTCGGCAACGGCACCGCGATCTTCACCAACGACGGCGGCGCCGCCCGGCGGTTCCAGAACGAGGTCGAGGTCGGGATGGTCGGCATCAACGTGCCGATTCCGGTCCCGACCGCGTACTACTCCTTCGGTGGCTGGAAGAACTCGCTGTTCGGCGACACCCACGCCCACGGCGCCGAAGGCGTCCACTTCTTCACCCGCGGCAAGGTCGTCACCAGCCGCTGGCTCGACCCGAGTCACGGCGGCATCAACCTCGGCTTCCCCCAGAACAACTGAGCAGGAAAGGACCCACGGTCATGACGACGACAGTCTCCCAGGAACTCCTGCCCACCGGTCAGCCCCTCGACGCGGCCCGTGCCGAGGGCGAGCGCGCCTACGCGCTCGACCGCGCGCACGTGTTCCACTCGTGGTCCGCGCAGGAGCAGATCACACCGATGACGATCCTCGCGTCCGAGGGTTCGTACGTGTGGGACGGTGCCGGGAACCGCATGCTGGACTTCTCGTCCCAGCTGGTCAACACGAACATCGGGCACCAGCACCCCAAAGTCGTTGCTGCCATTCAGGACCAGGCCGCGAAGCTGTGCACCATCGCACCGCAGTATGCGAACGACGCCCGCTCCGAAGCCGCGCGGCTGATCGCCGAACGAACCCCGGGCGATCTGAACAAGGTGTTCTTCACCAACGGTGGCGCCGACGCCAACGAGCACGCCGTGCGCATGGCCCGCCTGCACACCGGCCGGTACAAGGTGCTCTCCCGCTACCGCTCGTACCACGGTGGCACGGACACCGCGATCAACCTCACCGGTGACCCGCGTCGGTGGCCCAACGACTACGGCAACAGCGGAGTCGTCCACTTCCACGGACCGTTCCTGTACCGGTCGCAGTTCCACTCGGAGAACGAGCAGGAGGAAACCGAGCGCGCGCTCGAGCACCTCGATCAGTTGATCCGCCTCGAGGGGCCGAACTCGATCGCGGCGATCGTGCTCGAATCGGTTCCCGGGACCGCGGGGATCATGGTGCCTCCGCCCGGTTACATGGCCGGCGTCCGCGAGATCTGCGACCGCTACGGCATCGTGTTCATCGCGGACGAGGTGATGTCGGGGTTCGGCCGGACCGGAAAATGGTTCGCGATCGACCATTTCGGTGTCATACCCGACCTGATCACGTTCGCGAAGGGGGTCAACTCCGGCTACGTTCCGCTCGGCGGTGTCGCGATCAGTGAGAAGATCGCGGCGACGTTCGCCAACCGGCCGTACCCGGGCGGACTCACCTACTCGGGACATCCGCTCGCCACCGCCGCCGCGGTCGCGACGATCAATGCGATGGAGGACGAGCGGATCGTCGAGAACGCGGCCAGGATCGGCAGCGAGATTCTCGGTCCCGGACTGCGTGGCCTCGCCGACCGGCACCCGTCGATCGGTGAAGTGCGCGGGCTCGGCGTGTTCTGGGCGATCGAACTCGTCGCCGACCGTGCCACGAAGGAACCGCTCGCCCCGTACGGCGCGTCCAGTCCGGCGATGAACGAGGTGATCGCGGCCTGCAAGGCAAGTGGACTGCTGCCGTTCGCCAACTTCAATCGTATTCACGCGGTGCCGCCGTGCACCGTCACCGAGGCCGAGGCCCGTGAGGGTCTCGCGGTCCTCGACACGGTTCTCGACATCGCGGACGCACACCGCAACTCCTGACACACCCCGTCCGACGACACACCCGTGTCCCGGCACTCGATCCGCCCCGCGGTCAATGGCGCCCGCGGGGCGGATCTTTCTCTATTCCACGACAACCACTCGGCGCCCGGATCTCAACGGAGAGAATCTATGAGCTCGATTTCGTCCACGATCGCCCTGTCCCTGCCGGAAGGCTATGTCGAAGAACGGGATCGGCCACCGCTTCCCGACGTCGCCATCCTCGACCGACTGACCGCCGACGCCTTCGACCTGCACGTCGACACCGCCGGAACCGGTGAGAATCCGCAGTTCCGGGTCACGCTCTACAGCGGCGGCTCGACCGTGTCGCTCGAGCGGGTGCTCCGCCTCCTCGGGAGTCTCGACCTCGCGGTCGACGACCAGCGGACGTCCGTATTCCGCCGCGCCGACGGACTGGTGTGCCGGCTCTACGACTTCCGGGTGTCCGCGGGACCGCTCGTCGCGTCCGCGATGGCCGCGGGATCCGTCGAGCCCGAGGCCGTCGTGGAGACGTTTCGGGCGATGTGGTCGGGCCGGGCGGAGGCGGATCGGTTCAACGTGCTGGTGCTCGCCGCCGGCCTCGACTGGCGGGAGGTCGTGCTCCTGCGCGCCTACGCGCGCTTCCTGCGGCAGAGCGCTCTGCCCTACGACCAGGGCCGGATCGAGGCGGTGCTGTTGTCGCGTCCCGAGTTCGCCTCTGCGCTCGTGGGTCTGTTCCACGCGCACTTCGATCCGCGCGGGCATTCTGCCGGCGACGTCGAAACCTGCCGAGCCACGGTCGAGTCACTGCTCGAAGAGGTCGAGGGCCTCGACGCCGACCGGATCCTGCGCGCGTACGTGAATCTCGTCTCGGCGACGACCCGCACCAACTTCTACCGGGACGGGACGCTCGGCCCGGCCCGGCCCCAACTGTCGCTGAAGTTCCGCTCCGGCGAGATCGACGAACTTCCGCGGCCGCGGCCGTTCTACGAGGTCTTCGTGTATTCACCGGACATGGAGGGTGTGCATCTGCGATACGGACCCGTCTCGCGCGGCGGCCTCCGCTGGTCCGACCGCCCCGACGACTATCGCACCGAGATCCTCGGACTCGTCAAGGCGCAGGCGGTGAAGAACGCCGTGATCGTGCCCGCAGGCGCCAAGGGCGGTTTCGTCGTGCGCAATCCGTCGTCCACCGGCCTGGACTGCTACCGGCAGTTCATCTCCGGGTTGCTCGACGTCACCGACAACCGTTCGGACACCGCCGAATCGGTTCACCCGGACGGCGTCGTCTGCCGCGACGGCGACGACCCCTACCTGGTGGTGGCGGCGGACAAGGGCACGGCCACGTTCTCCGACGCCGCCAACGAGGTGGCCCGGAAATACGACTTCTGGCTCGGTGACGCGTTCGCGTCCGGTGGTTCGGTCGGCTACGACCACAAGAAGATGGGCATCACCGCGAAGGGTGCCTGGGTGAGCGTCACCCGGCATCTTTCCGAACTCGGAATCGACGTCGATCGTGACAGCTTCACGGTGGCGGGGATCGGCGACATGAGTGGCGACGTCTTCGGCAACGCCATGCTGGAGACGTCGAGCATCGGGCTGGTTGCCGCGTTCGACCACCGGCACATCTTCGTCGACCCCACTCCCGGCCGCGAGCAGGCCTGGCAGGAACGCCGTCGGTTGTTCGAGCTGCCGAGGTCGTCGTGGGCCGACTACGACCGGACGCTCATCAGTGCGGGCGGGGGTGTCTGGTCGCGGGAGAGCAAATCGATTCCGGTGAGCAGCCAGATGCGGACTGTGCTCGGTCTCGCTCCGTCGGTGACGACGCTGACGCCGCCGGAGATGATCCGCGCCATCCTCGCAGCCCCGGTGGATCTGCTGTTCAACGGCGGCGTCGGGACGTACGTCAAGGCCTCGTCGGAGTCGCACACGGACGCGGGGGACAAGGCGAACGACAACGTCCGGATCGACGCCGGCCGGCTGCGCGCACGGGCCGTCGCCGAGGGCGGGAACCTCGGCATGACCGCACTCGCCCGCATCGAATTCGCCCGCACGGGTGGACGCGTCAACACGGACGCACTGGACAACTCGGCCGGCGTGGACTGCTCGGACCACGAGGTGAACATCAAGATCCTGCTCGACTCGCTGCCGGTCGACCGGCGGCTCGATCCGGCCCGGCGCTCGGACCTGCTCGGGACACTCACCGACGACGTGTCGGAACTCGTCCTCGCGAACAATCGCGCACAGAATCGGGTTCTCGGCGACGCCCGGTCGAACGCCCACCGGATGGTGGACGTGCACGCACGGATGGTGGGCGACCTGGTCGACAAGCGCGGCCTGGACTGCGAACTGGAGGCGCTGCCGAACGCCGACGGCTTCACCGAACTGTCGGAGGCGGGGCTCGGGTTGACCTCACCGGAACTGGCGACCCTCCTCGCGCACGCCAAGCTGGATCTCAAAGCGGAACTGGTGGATTCGGCCGTCTTCATCGACGGGTACTTCTCCGGACGGCTCGGCGCGTACTTCCCGGCTGCACTGCGCTCCGTCCTCCCCGTCGACGCGCACCCCCTCCGCCAGGAGATCCTCGCCACCGAGATCGTGAACGACATCTTCGCCCGCGGCGGGCTCACCTATGCGCACCGGTTGCGCGAAGAGACGGGGGCCGGGCCCGCGGATGTGGTGCGCGCGTTCGTCATCACGTCGGAAGTGTTCGGGCTTGCGGAACTCTGGTCCGACATCGCCGCGGCGAAACTGCCGCCGGCGACGGAGTACGAGCTGGTCGTCGAGGCCCGCAGGTTGCTCGACCGGGCGTCGCGGTGGTTCCTCGCCAACCGACGCCAACCGCTGTCGGTGGACGCCGAGATCGACGACTTCCGGCGTGCCGTCCACACGCATTCCGGCGACGTCGGCGGATGGCTCCGCGGCGCCGAGGTACTGGCGATGGAGGAAACGCGGCGAATCTACGACGAGGCGGGCGTCGAGACGTCCATCGCCCGGCGGATCGCGGACGGCCTCTACCGGTTCAGCCTGCTCGACATCGCCGACGTCGCCCGCGAACTGGACCACGACGTCGCCGAGGTGGCGCCGCTCTATTTCGCGCTCTCCGATCACCTCGGTGTGGATCGGTGGCTGATCAAGGTGTCGGCGCTTCCACGGGGTGAACGGTGGCACACCCTCGCCCGGGTGGCGCTGCGTGACGACCTGTACCGCTCCGTCCGGCTCCTGACCCGCGACGTGTTGTCCTCGGGTGAATCCGGAGATTCAGCGGACTCCCGGATTCTTCTGTGGGAGAGCACGAATCGGGCGAGAATCGAGCGCGCTCGCCGGACGCTGGGGGAGATCGACGCCGCGTCCACCCACGATCTCGCGTCACTGTCGGTCGCGGCGCGCCACGTGCGCTCCATGGCCTGATGCGCTTCGCGCCTGTGAGTACTTATTAACCGCCCGCGGTTAATAAGTACTCACAGGCGAAGCTATACGGTGCGCGCCGGGTCGGCGGCGGGGGCGTCGTCCTCGTCGTCGTCGGGCACGAAATCGGCCTCGACGGCGGACGCCGGTTCCTTCCAGACCCACGGCTGACCGTCCTGGACGACGCGCCGGTAGGCGTACAGCACGATCGACAGGGACAGGACGAAGACCCCGACGATCAGTTCCTTCGTGCTGCCGTAGCCGGTGATGGAGGCGCTGAGAGCGCCGACGACGACCATGATCGTGTCGACGACCACGAGGACGCCGGCGATGTACACCCACTGCTTGCCGAGCTTGATGGGGCGATGGGCGTCCGGTTCGTCGCGGCGCAGGTTGAGGAAGCCGGTCAGCGACAGGATGTGGCAGATCAGGTAGCCGACGATGCCTGCGACGATGACGGCGAGGGCCTCGCCGACGAACAGGATCAGGATGACGTTGACGAGCAGGTCGAGCGACATGGCCCGCCCCGGGACCTTGAAACGGTTGAGTTCACCGAGTTGCTTGATGGTGAGGCCCTCGCGGGCGCTGCCGTGGAGCACGCGTCCGCCGTCGGCGGTGGTCATGACCATCAGGAGAACGAGGCCGGCGATGAGGCAGATCGCCATCACGATGTCGCCGCCGGGGAGGAGGCTTTCGAACACGGTCAGGTAGAAGGAGACGGGGTTCTCGGCGACGTCCGCCTGGTCGACGAGTCCGCCGACGCCGAACGGGACCAGGATGTAGACGGCGATGACGAAGAAACCGGCCAGTCGCAACGCAATTCGGCTGTCGCGGATGGTGTCGCGGAACTCGGGCACGAACGAGGCGACCGCCTCGATGCCGTAGACCGACCAGGCGAGGACGAACATCCAGGCGATGGCGGTGCGCCAGCCCGCTTCACCGCTGGCGGCGATATCCCAGTGCAGGTTGCTCATCGACCAGGTGTCGGATAGGAGCGGAGCGGCCGCGAAGACGACGATCGGGACGAGGACGAGGGCACCGGTCGCGTACATCAGCCACATCGCGGGACGCATCCCGAGGACGTTCAGTCCCCAGCCCATGAACAGGACACCCAGTGCGATGACGTGGGGTAGTCCGATGGTGGCCAGGCCCGTGGAGAACGTCCACGTCTGTTCGGGGAACCACTCGGCCTGGACCAGTTTCCCGATCTGGAGGCCGTAGATGGCGAGCGAACTGGACCACGAGAACCAGTAGCCGTAGGTCGCGAGCGGACCGACGAGGGTCGAGCGGGTCCGCCAGCCCTGATGGGCGTACATCGAGATGCCGCCGACCTTGTCGACGAACATGCTGGCCATCTCGGAGTAGATGAAATTCTGCAGGCACGCCAGGACGGCGACGGCGCCGAGGAGGACGAGCGTCGTCCAGGCGCCGATCAGGCCGATTGCGTAGCCCATGCCGACGAACAGTGCGGCCGGGATGGAGAGGCTGATGGTGAAGCCGTCCCACCACCGCAGGTTCTTCTCATAGGTGTGGTCGTCGGCGAAGGAATCGTGCAAGCTCACGGGATTCTCCAGTTCTGGGCCTTGTCGGCGCAGTGTGTGTATTCAGAATGCGGCCCTCGGTGACTCGAGTCGAGTGGGGTGGAGGCCGACGGGCCGCCGCAAGTATGTGATTCAAGACACTAACACCGCGCAATGCGTCGCACAAGACAAGATATCAACGCAATGCGCATCAACTGAGGCTTTGCGTCCATGAAATGCAGTCTTTTGTCCCCGGAACGCCACTGATCTCGTCGTTCTGGATAGAGTCGGTCCATGTCTCAGCACACTCTGGACGAACTGGACCGCGCGATCCTGCGGCAACTCGAAGACGATGGGCGGCGAGCGTTTCGGGAGATCGCCCGCAACCTGGGTTCGTCCGAGGCGACGGTACGGGCCCGCGTGAAGCGTCTGCAGGACCTGAACATCCTGCGCATCGTCGCGTTCGCCGATCCCGAGCGGCTGGGCGACTCCCAACTGGCTCTCGTGTTCCTCACCGTCGACCCGGCCCGGCATCAGGACGTCGTGGACACGCTGACCGAGATGCCCGAGATCACGTACGTCTCGACGCTGCTGGGGCGGAGCGACATCTGCGTCGAGGTCGGCAGCGCCAACAACGCCGAACTGTGGGCCTTCCTCAATCAGCACGTCAGCGCCATCGAGGGCGTGCGCACCACGGAGACCATCTCGATCCTCAAAGTGCACAAACTGCGGTACGGCACGCCCTCGAAGGAGTAGCCCTACTGCGTCGCGCCGAACACCGTGCGGTGCCACGCTTTCCGCGACACTCCGGTGATGTCGCTCATGACGTGCTTGACGGTCAGGTACTCCTCGAACGAGTACGTCGACATGTCCTTGCCGAAGCCGGACGCGCCGACCCCGCCGTGCGGCATCTCGCTGATGATCGGGATGTGATCGTTGACCCACACACAACCCGCGTCGATCTCCCGTGATGCGCGCTGCGCGCGGTACAGGTTCGTCGTCCACGCCGACGCGGCGAGACCGTAGTCGGTGTCGTTGGCGCGGCGGATCGCGTCGTCGTCGCCCGAATGACGGCTCACGGTGAGCACCGGTCCGAACACCTCGTCGCGGTACACCTCCGCATCCTCGGTGACGTCGGCGATCAGGGTGGGGAGGTAGAACGCTCCGGGCAGGTCGGGGGCGGATCCGCCCGTCACGATCCGGAAGCCGGCGGCGCGGGCGCGCTGCACCATGCCGTCGACCCGGTCGCGATGCGCGAGCGTGATCAGCGATCCGAGGTCGGTGTCCGGGTCGTAGGGATCGCCCACCACCACCCGTTCCATCAGTTCGGCCACACCCGCGACGAAGTCGTCGTACAGCGAGTCCGCCACGATTGCGCGGGTCGCCGCGGTGCAGTCCTGGCCGCCGTTGATCAGCGACGCCGCGACCGCGCCGTGCACTGCCGCCTCGAGATCGGCGTCGTCGAACACGACGAACGGGGCCTTGCCGCCCAGCTCGAGCTGCACGCGGGTGCCGTTCGTCGATGCCTGCGCCATCACCGTGCGGCCCACGGCGGTCGACCCGGTGAAGGTCAGCATGTCGATTCCGCGGTGTCCGGCGAGCGCGGCGCCCACCTCGGCGCCGGTGCCCGTCACCACGTTGAACACTCCGTCGGGGAGCCCGGATTCGGTGGCCAGCCGGGCGAGGCGGAGCGTCGTGAGGGGGGTGAGCTCGCTCGGTTTGAGCACGACCGTGCACCCGGCGGCCAACGCAGGAATCACCTTCCAGACTGCCATCTGCAGCGGATAGTTCCACGGCGTGATCGACCCGACGACGCCGACGGCGTCACGCCGGATGCTCGACGTGTGGTCGGGGGAGTACTCCGCGGCGGCCTTGCCCTCGAGATTGCGGGAGGCTCCGGCGAAGAAGTCGATGTTGTCGATGCTGCCCGGGACGTCGAACTCGCGAGCGAGCCGGATTGCCTTGCCGGTCTGCGCGACTTCTTCGCGGGCGAACAGTTCCGCGTCGCGCTCGAGTGCGCGGGCAAGGGTGGTGAGAACTGCTGCGCGCTCGGCCGGGGCGGCACCCGACCAGCCGGGGAAGGCGGCACGCGCCGACCGGACGGCGGCGTCGACGTCCCGGGCGGTCGCGAGGGTCAGTGCCGTGACCGGGGCGCCCGTCGCCGGATCGATGATGCGGTGGATGTCGCCGGAGCCCTCGGCCGGGGATCCGGCGATCCAGCAGCCGGGCACGGTGGTGGGCAGGCCGAGCGAGGTGGACGGCGGAAAAGGGACCGAGACGGTCATGAGATCACTCCAAGACGGGGGCGAGAAAAAAGATTCACCCACAGTAGAAGAGCGCACTCGTGTTGGCTACCCGACGCCACGAATTCAGTCACCAATCCGGAACATTTCCTGCGCATTGCGTCAATATTTATCAAGTTGCTACTTGAATTCGCGGGCAGAAGGCGTCACGATTGACGCATGCCGGATCGGACCTCGGCGTTCGACGGCCTGCCGAGGCGATCGGCCCGGATTCGGCCTCTGATGCTGGACCAGTCCGAATTCGACTGAACCGAAACACAATTGAGGACTACGATGACTGCAGTCACCGAAAGAACCACGACCGGACTCGAAGCGTCCGCCCGCCGCCATCTGTGGGGGCATTTCTCCCGGCACGGGGACAACATCACCCCGCCGATCATCACCCGCGGCGACGGCGCCCGGATCTGGGACTCCACCGGTAAGAGTTACCTCGACGGRCTGTCCGGGCTGTTCGTCGTCCAGGCCGGRCACGGCCGGGCCGAGCTCGCCGAGGCCGCCGCCAARCAGGCCGAACARYTSGCGTTCTTCCCRCTCTGGTCCTACGCCACCGAACCCGCCATCGAACTCGCCGAACGCCTCGCCGGCTACGCCCCSGGCGAYCTGAACCGGGTCTTCTTCACCACCGGCGGCGGCGAGGCCGTCGAAAGCGCCTGGAAACTGGCCAAACAGTACTTCAAGAAGGTCGGCAAACCCGGCAAACACAAGGTCATCTCCCGCTCCATCGCCTACCACGGCACCCCCCAGGGCGCCCTCGCCATCACCGGCATCCCCGCGCTGAAGGCGCCGTTCGAACCGCTGACCCCCGGCGCGTTCCGGGTCCCGAACACCAACATCTACCGCGCCCCCGACCCCCTCGGCAGTGATCCGAAGGCGTTCGGGATCTGGGCCGCCGACCGGATCGCCGAGGCCATCGAATTCGAGGGCCCCGACACCGTCGCCGCCGTCTTCCTCGAACCGGTGCAGAACGCCGGCGGCTGCTTCCCGCCGCCGCCCGGCTACTTCGAGCGGGTCCGGCAGATCTGCGACGAGTACGACGTGCTGCTGGTCTCGGACGAGGTGATCTGCGCGTTCGGSAGGATCGGGTCGATGTTCRCGTGCGAGGACTTCGGGTACGTGCCCGACATCATCACCTGCGCCAAGGGCCTGACSTCGGGGTAYTCGCCGATCGGGGCGATGATCGCCTCGGACCGGTTGTTCGCACCGTTCGCGGACGGGACGTCGATGTTCGCGCACGGCTACACCTTCGGCGGGCACCCGGTCTCCGCSGCGGTGGCRYTGGCGAACCTGGACATCTTCGAACGCGAGGGCCTCAACGCGCACGTCGCCGAGCAGGCGCCGGCGTTCCGGGCCACCCTCGACAAAYTGACCGATCTGCCGATGGTCGGGGACGTGCGCGGGGAGGGGTTCTTCTACGGCATCGAACTGGTCAAGGACAAGGYCACGAAGGAGTCGTTCAGCGACGCCGAGGCCGAGCGGATCCTGCACGGGTTCCTCTCCACCGCCCTGTTCGACGCCGGCCTGTAYTGCCGGGCCGACGACCGCGGCGACCCGGTCATCCAACTCGCACCCCCGTTGATCTGCGGGCAAACCGAATTCGACGAAATCGAAAACATCCTCCGCGGCGTCCTCACCGAAGCGTGGACCCTGTTGTAACGCAACAGGCCCCACACGAAGGCGGCACTTCGACAACGGCGTCGAGGTGCCGCCTTCGTGTTTCCGGTGCGCCTCACGCGCGCATCGCACCTTCTCACGAGAACGGCAGAATCATGACTTCCCACTCCTCGCTGTCCGCGAACGGCGGTGCCGGCCCGGACGGCCCCGATCGCGGCGAGAGCATGCATCCCCTGAACCGCGGATTGGGCGTCGGCGCCATCGTCTTCATGGTAGTGGCCGCCGCCGCACCGCTCGCCGTCGTCGCCGCCCAGGTGCCCATCGTCATCGCGTTCGGCGGCGGTATCGGTGCGCCGCTGTTCTTCCTGATCGCCGCTGTCATCCTCACCCTGTTCGCGGTCGGGTACACGCTGATGAGCAGGCACGTCCGCAACGCGGGGGCGTTCTACTCGTACGTGCAGGCCGGGCTCGGACGGATCAACGGGCTGGGTGCCGCGTTGCTGGCGCTCGTGTCGTATTCGATGCTCCTCATCGCCGTCTACTCCTATCAGGGGGTGGCGGCGAGCAACGCCGCCGCGCAGTACCTGCATGTCGACGCCCCCTGGTGGGTGTTCTCGTTCGCAGCTTTCGGGATTGTCTCCGTGCTCGGGTACCGCGACATCGAGCTCAGTTCCAAGGTTCTCGGGGTACTCCTGATCGCGGAGGCGCTCATCGTCGTCGTGCTCGACGTCGCCATCCTGGTCAAGGGCGGCGCAGCAGGACTGACAGCCGCCCCTCTGCTGCCGACCACGTTGTTCGACGGCTCGCCCGGGCTGGGTCTGATGTTCGCGTTCTTCGCCTTCTTCGGGTTCGAGGCCACGGCCGTGTTCCGGAACGAGGCGCGCGACCCCGACCGCACCGTTCCGCGCGCAACGTACGTCGCGGTCGTGTCGATCGGTGCGTTCTACGCGCTGTCCGCGTGGGCGGTGGTCGTCGGAGCCGGTGCGACCGATGCGGTGGATACGGCATCGGACGATCCCGTGAACATGGTGTTCGACCTCGCCACCCGGTACGCGGGGACGGTCGTGCACGACATCATGCAGCTTCTCGTGGTGACCAGCGTCTTCGCGTGCGTGCTGTCGTTCCACAACGTCATCACGCGATACCAGTTCACTCTCGGCTCGATGGGAGTGCTGCCGTCGGCGCTCGGCCGGGTCAGCCCGAAGTACGGGGCGCCCTCGCGCTCGTCGATCGTCCTGACCGCGATCTCCGGAGTGCTGCTTGCGGTGGTCGCGGTCAGCGGTATCGATCCGATCACCCAGGCCTACACGTGGCTGTCCGGTGCGGCGACGCTCGGGATCGTCCTGCTCATGGCGCTCACCAATCTGGCGGTCATCGTGTTCTTCCGCAGGCACGATCTCGACAAGCGCCGGTGGCACACGGTGGTGGCACCGTCGCTCGCGATCCTCGGTCTGCTCGCGGTGGTCGCTCTCGTCGTGACCAACTTCGAACTCCTCATCGGAGATCGGCTGGGCGCGTTGATCATCGGAGGCCTGGTGCTCGCCGCGTACGGCGTCGGTGTGGTCGTCGCCCTGCGGATGCGACGGTCCCGCCCGGCTGCCTACGCGGCGCTGCGGGACGGCGAACCGCAGACCGGCGACCGACGCTGCGCAATGCGCAGCAGGACCGACGAAGTTCGACGCAAAGTTTTGGTGTTTCTAGGGTTGTGTGTCGGTTTGCGCGCTGTTAGTGTGGTCTGCAACACGCAAAGCGTTGAATCAATCCGCATTGGCTGCCGAAATGCGCAGCATCGGGTCCCACCCGCCGCCGAAGCGGCGCAATCAGAGGAGCGTGTCTTGACGATTCAGGACTTTCCCACCGCAGACTGGCCGGGCGGCAAGGCCGCCGCGGTGTCGTTGACCTTCGACGTCGACGCGGAGGCCGGCTGGCTCGGGGAGGGCGACGAGTACGCACGCCGTCTGACCATCCTGTCCGAGGGCCGCTACGGCGTCACGCGCGGAGTGCCGCGCATCCTCGACCTGCTCGCCCGATACGACATCTCGGCCACATTTTTCGTTCCCGGACACACCGCGCAGCATCACCCCGCGATGGTGGAGAGCCTGCTCGACGCGGGGCACGAGATCGGACACCACGGACACCTGCACCTGCGCAGCGACAAGGTGAGCGAGCAGCAGCAGATCGACGAGATCGACAGGGGCCTCGAAGCCCTCGAGCGGCTCGGCGTCCCGCGGCCGAAGGGATATCGCTCCACGTCCTGGGAACTCACCCCCGAGACGTTCGCTCTGCTCGTCGAGCGCGGATTCCTCTACGACTCCAGCTGTATGGGCGACGACCGCCCGTACATCGAGTCCTGGGACGGCCTCGAGATCCTCGAACTGCCCGTGCACTGGTCGCTCGACGACTGGCCGCGCTTCGGCTGGAACATCGACGGCGGCGGCAACGTCGCCGACCCTGAAGAACTGCGCCGTTGCTGGACAGCCGAATTCGAGTCCGCCCGCGCCGAACGTCGGCACACGAGCTTCACGATGCATCCCGAGGTCATCGGACGCCCCTACCGGCTCGCCCAGTTCGAGCAGGTGGTGGCGCACATGGCCGAATCCGGCGACGTGTGGTTCGCCCGCCTCGACGAGGTCGCCGAGTTGGTGGCGCCGCGACTGCTGCGGGTGGCGTCGTGACCCGCCGGTTCCGCTCCACGCAGACCCGGCCGTGGGACCGCGGCTACGAGTTCGGCAGTGCCCACGCGGAACAGGTCGGCGCGTCGGTGGCCGCGTACCAGCAGCTGTTCGACCGCGCTGCCGGCTCGGCCGTCGACCTCGACCGCTGGGGGACCCTCGCCCTCGAGCGGATCACGGCGGCCGCACCCGCACTCGCCGACGAGATCGCCGGCATCGCGGAGGGTGCCGGTCTGCCGGTGGCCGCGGTCGCGGCGATCAACGCACGGACGGAAGTGCTTGCGACGGTAGGCTCGACCACACCGAGCGAGTGCTCGACCGTCGTCCGGCTCCGGGACGGGGCGCCGCCGGTTTCCGTGCAGGCGTGGGACTGGTTCGCCGAACTCGCCGACCTGTGGCTCGTCTGGGAGATCCCGCACGAGAACGGTCACCTGACCACCACCGTCACCGAATACGGCATCGTCGGCAAGATCGGCGTCAACGACCGCGGCCTGGGCGTGCACTTCAACATCCTCCACCACACCGGGGACGGAAACGGGATCGGCGTTCCGGTGCACGTGCTCGCCCGCGCCGTGCTCGACGAGTCACGCGACCTCAACCACGCGCTCGTCCGGCTCGCCCAGGCGGAGGTGTCCGCGTCGACGTCGCTGACACTCGTCGCGAGCACCGGCGGCGAATCCACCGCCGCGAGCGTCGAACTCAACCCCGGCGGGATCGGGTACGCACTGCCGGACCCCGACGGCCTCCTCGTCCACACCAACCATTTCCTCAGTAGCCCAGCGAACCTGCACGACAGGGAACTCCGGGACGGACCGGACACCGTGATCCGGTTCGACATGCTCCGCCGTCGACTGGCCGGCAGACCGGACGTCGACGCCCCCGCGGTTGTCGAGGCGATGACGTCGCACCTGCTCGGCGGCGGAGCGACGTGCTGCCACGTCGACCCGGCCCTGCCGGCGTCGGCACGCTTCGAAACCCTCGCCACCGTCTCGCTCGACGTCGAGAACGGAACCCTGACCGCCCATTCCGGTGGGCCCTGCACCATTCCTGCCGATTTCGCGGCACCGACCAAGGAGAACACCGTGCTGAAACTGAAGCGCATCGACAACATGGATATCCTCACGCGCGATGTCGACGCCCTCGTGGAGTTCTACCACGGCGGCCTCGGGCTGCCCTTCCACCTCCCGTACGAGAAGGACGAGGAGTGGGCGGCGATCGACATGGGCAACGTGACGCTCTACATCTTCAAATCCGAATTTGGCGAACACGCTCCGCGCCGCACCGCGGTCAACCCCGACAACGCACCCGGCTACGATTCGATCGCGTTCGAGGTCGACAGCCTCGACGAGGCCGAGGCCGCGCTGGACGGGCGGGTCGAATGGGTCGACGAGCGGATCCAGTGGAAGCACCCCAGCGGCACCTGGTACCAGTACCGCCCGTTCTTCGACCCCGACGGCAACATGCTGTACGTCACCGAGCCGCACATCGTGGGAGCCGGCGCATGAGTGTTACCGCGATTCCGAGTGTTCGGCTGGACGACCGCGTCGCGCTGGTCACCGGCGCGGCTCGGGGCATGGGCGCCGCACACGCGCGGACCCTCGCGTCCCGCGGAGCCGACCTGATCATCGCCGACCGCGACGCCGCGGAACTGTCGGCGGTCGCCAAGGAGATCCGCGACAGCACCGGCCGTCGCGTCGAATGCCTCGACCTCGACGTCACCGCTGCGGACGCCGGCGAACGGGTCGTCGCCGTCGCGAACGACAATTGGGGCCGCCTCGACATCCTGGTCCACAACGCCGGCATCATGCACGACTGGAAGACCCTCGCCGAGACACCCGTCGCGAACCTGCGGCCGTACCTCGACGTCAACGTCCTCGGGCCGTACGCCATCACCCGCGCCGCCGCGCCGCTCCTCGCCCGCAGCGAGGCACCGCGCGTCATCTTCATCTCCTCGCAGTGGGGGCAGGTCCCCGGCGGCCACTCCTACGGCTACATGGTGTCCAAGACCGCGCAACTCGGGCTGATGAAAGCGCTTGCCTCCGAACTCGTCTCGCAGAAGATCCTCGTCAACGCCGTCGCACCGGGCGCGATCCACACCCGGATGGTCCCCGACGACGTCTACGCCGAGGAACTCGCCGCCGTTCCCCTCGGCCGTCTCGGTGACGCCCACGAAATCGCCGCGGCCGTCGCCTTCCTCGCCTCCGACGGAGCCGCCTTCATCACCGGACAGACCCTCGCGGTCAACGGTGGAGCGCTCGTCGTCGGCGCCTGAACTCCCCGAAAGGACCCTCGTGACCACCTCGATCCCCACCCCCACCAAACGCGAACTGGCCGAAGCGTCGATGCGCCGCTCCTGGTTCCCCGTCGCCCGCCTCTGCGACCTCGACAAGCCCCAGACGGCCACGCTTCTCGGCGTCAGCCTGGTGATCTACCGCGACGGCGAGGGGCGGATCTCGGTGCAGTCGCGGCGCTGCCCGCACCGCGGCGGCGACCTGTCGATGGGCGAAGTGCACCAGAGCTCCATCGGCTGCCCCTACCACGGCTGGGAGTTCTCCAGCACCGATGGCAGCTGCAGCCGCATCCCGTCCCTGGCCGATCAGGGCAAGATCCCACCGCGCGCGTCGATCGCCACCTACCCCGCCGTCGAACGGTTCGGTCACGTCTGGACGGTGCTCGAAGACCCGATCCGCGGCATGTACGAGATCGAGGAGTGGCAGGGCCTCGACCTCGAATGGCTCGCCGCCGACCCCATCGACTCGTCGGTCGGAGTCGGGGTGACGATCGAGAACTTCCGCGACGTCGCGCACTTCCCCTTCGTCCACAAGGTGTCGATGGGCCCGACACCGGAGGTCGTCGAACCGCTGAACGTCAACCGGGACGGACTCGACGTCTGGATGGACCGGCCCCTCGACGCCGGCTCCGGCGACTGGGCCAACGACGGCGACTGCATGATGCGGTACCGCTGCTCCGCACCGGGTCTCGCGTCCATCACCTACCACTACGAGAAGCTGGGCCGCCGCGTCGTCGCCGGGTTCCCGTCGCCGATCGATTACGAGCACGTCAAGATCTTCTGGGGCGTCGCCAACGAGGTCGGCTACCGCGGCGCGGACCTCGAGGAGTGCCTGCGCGTCGAGGAGATGGTGTACCTCGAAGACATCCCGATCGTCGAATTCATCGAACCCCGTGAAATCCCGTGGGATTCCGAGTTCCAGGAATTCTCCGTACCCGCCGACCTGTTCACCCTCAACTACCGGCGCTCGTTCACCGCGCTGATGAACCGCGTCAAGGACGGCAGTCATGTCAACGAGTTCGTCTGACCCGCAGACCCTCCCGCTCCGTGTCGTCGCCGCCCGCTGGGAGGCGGAGTCGATCACGTCGTACGAGTTCGCCCGTTCCGACGGCGGCGAGCTGCCGGCCTGGGAACCGGGCGCGCACGTCGACGTGCACCTGCCGTCGGGGACGGTCCGGCAGTACTCGCTGTGCGGCGATCCCGCCGACACGAGCCGCTACCGCATCGCCGTCCTCGAACTGCCCGCGGGCAGGGGTGGCTCGGTGGAGGTCCATCGCGAGCTGCGCCCGGGTCGCGTGGTCGAGATCGGCCGTCCCCGCTCCAATTTCGCGTTGACCGAGGCGGATAGGTACGTGTTCGTCGCCGGCGGCATCGGCATCACCCCGATGCTGCCGATGATCCGGGAAGTGCAACGCCGCGGCGGAACCTGGGAGCTCGTGTACGGAGCGCGCACCGCCGAGCACTTCGCGTTCGTGAGCGAGCTGGACGCGTCCGCGGTGCGGCTGGTGCCGCAGGACACGAGCGGTCGCCTCGATCTGGAGGCCGTCGTGGCGTCCTCGGCGGGGGCGGCGGTCTACTGCTGCGGGCCCACACCGCTCATGGACGCGCTGGTGGAACGAATGTCGCAGGCGGGTCGCGCCGGCGACCTCCACCTCGAACGGTTCGCCGCGGCGGCCCCGGCGGTCGGGTCGAGTGGTGAGTTCGAGGTCGAACTCGCCCGCAGCGAGAAGGTACTCCCGGTGCGTCCCGACCAGACCGTGCTCGAAGCGGTCCGCGACGCCGGCATCGACCATCCGTCGTCGTGCGAGATGGGCATCTGCGGGTCCTGCGAGGTGAAGGTCCTGAGCGGCGACGTCGACCACCGCGACGACCTCCTCACCGAAAGCGAACGCGCGCAATGCAACAGCATGATGATCTGCGTGTCCCGCGCCCGGGGTGATCGTCTGGTCCTGGACCTGTGATGCGGCTCCGCCACCCGTGAGTACTTATTAACCGCGGGCGGTTAATAAGTACTCACGGGCGCGAAGCGCACGACGACGCCGGGACGGAGCAGGGCAGGGGGAGTGCGCCCGGCATCCCAGATCGGTTCGTCCGTGGTTCCGATGAGCTGCCATCCGCCGGGCGAGGAGCGGGGGTAGATTCCCGTGAACTCCCCTCCGAGCGCCACCGTCCCGGCGGGGACGGAGGTCCGCGGCGTCGCGCGGCGCGGCACGTGCAAGTCGGGTGCACCGCCGGTGAGATAACCGAAACCGGGGGCGAAGCCGCAGAACGCCACCGTCCACGGCGTTCCGGTGTGCGCCGCGACGACGCCGTCGACACCGAGCCCGGTCAGTTCGGCCACGTCCTCGAGGTCGGGGCCGTCGTAGCGCACGGCGATCCGGACCTCCTCCGGGGCGTCCTCGGCGACCGCCGCCGCCGGTTCCGTCGTCCGCACCCACTTGGCGACGCGGTCGCGGCTCGTCGCGCCGTGGTCGAACCGCACCAGGATGGTGCGCGCCGCCGGTATCACCTCCCGGACCCCGGGTGGCCGGGAGTCGTCCAGAGCACGGAAGTGCGCGAGCACAGTGCCCTGGTCCTCGAACTCGGCGAGGATCGCGCTTTCTCCGACGTCGAGGATGCGCATCACACGAACGGCTCCACCGTGACGCCCTCGGCGTCGAGCAACGACCGGATGGCGGTGGCCATCTCGACGGCGGCGGGCGTATCGCCGTGTACGCAGACGGATTCGGCGGTGACCGCGAGGACGGTGCCGTCGACGGCTTCGAGGGTGTGATCGACGACGAGTCTGCGGACCCGCTCCGCCACGACCGCCGGATCGCGCAGGACCGCGCCGTCCGTCGTGCGGGGCACCAGCGTTCCGTCGGGCGTGTACGCGCGGTCCGCGAACGCCTCGATGACCGTCCGCAGCCCGGCCTTCTCGGCCTCCTCCAGGAACACCGAACCGGGCAGACCGAGAACCGGAAGCGTGTCGTCGTACGCGGTCACCGCCGCGACCACCGCGCGGGCCTGCTCACGGTGATGCACGATCGCGTTGTACAGCGCGCCGTGCGGTTTCACGTACGCCACCGCGGACCCGGAGACCTGGGCTAGACCGTCGAGTGCGCCGATCTGATAAACGACGTCGGCCGTCAGATCACGCGGGGCGACGTCGATGAACCGGCGCCCGAACCCGGCGAGGTCGTGATAGCCCACCTGCGCGCCTATCCGGACCGTCAACTCGGACGCCGCGGAACAACAGGCCCACAGCGTCGCGGGGTCGCCCGCATGAAAACCGCAGGCCACGTTGGCGCTGGTCACGAGCTTCAGCATCGCCACGTCGTCGCCGAGGGTCCAGGCACCGTAGCTCTCGCCGAGGTCGCTGTTCAGATCGATTGCCGGCACATATTCGATACTAGGGTTCCGAATGCCGTCTTGTAGATTCTCTCGCGGGGGCGGGCGGAACCGGTGAGGGTCCTGCTGCGTCAGAACAATTGACCGTGTGTGGCGGACCGCGCCATCGGAGGGGGAAACGTGACCGACCCGGCATACATCAAGGATCCCGAGAACTTCCACTCGGACCAGTGGGACCACGCGAGGATCGCGAGTGCCGTCGCCGGCATGGACGTCGAGCACGTGAGCGGCATCGCGCGAGCCTGGACCGAACTGGGGACGACGGCCCACGACGCGATCGTCGAGTTCAGCGACGCGATCAAGAAGGCGATCAGCGAGAGCTGGCAGGGGGCTGCCGCGTCGGCGGCCTATGGCGAGACCGAGCGGTACTCGACGTCCGCGCCGGAGGCACAGGATCAACTTCACGGAGTGGCGGCGGCGCTGACCCCGCTGGCGGAGACGGTCGCGTCGCTGCGGTCGCAGGTCCCCGAAACCATCGGCACCGGACTGTGGGACAAGCTGACCCCCTGGGACACGGACACCGAGGACGAGTACTACCGGCGCGAGGGCGAAGCGCGCGAGAAGATGGCCACGATCTACAACCCGGGGCTCGCGACTTCGGACGGCAACGTCCCGGCGTTCACGAGACCGGAGAGCCGGGTCGATGTTCCTTCGGGTCCGTCCGCGCCCGGCGTCGATTACTCGAGCGGCGCCCCCAGCTCGAGCGAGCGGTTCGGGGGACCGAGCGCCGGCCGGCCGACTTCCGGCGACGCTCCGGATAGCGACAGTCCCGCCAGCGACGCGTCCGCTGCGCCCGGCACCCCCGCAGTGGACGGCGCGCAGCAGAATGCGGAAACCGCGCCGTCGTCGCCCACCGCGCCGGCGGTGACGGCCCCGGCCTCGGTGTCGGTCGATCAGGCGCAGAGCCGGTCGGCGATGCCGCAGGGCGCCGATTCGTCCTCGGGTGCCGGTTCGCGATCCGCAGGTGCGGGTGCGGGTGGGGGTGCCGGTGCGGGCGGATTCGGCGTCGGCGGGCTCGGCGGCGCCAGCGGCGTCGGCGCCGGAAGTCGGGCGGGGGCTGGTGCCCGGCCGGGCTCCACACCCGGGGTCGCGGGGGCCGCAGCCGGTGGTCGCACGGGCGCCGGGATTCGAGGTACCGGCCCGATGGGCGGCGGAATGATGGGCGGCGCCCCCGGGGCTGCCAAGGGCGGCGGCGAGGACAAGGAACACAAGACGCCCGACTACCTGATCACCCTCGACAACGGCAACGAGCTGATCGGCAAACTGCCCCTCGTCTCGCCGCCGGTGATCGGCGCATGAGCGTGCGCAATTGGCGGCTGCGTCCCGAACTGTTCGAAGCCCTGTGGGCAGGCACCGGGCAGGACCGCATCCCGTACCCGTTCCGGATCGTGAGCGCACACCCCGGGCTCAACGCCTATGTGGCAGAGCAGAACCGGATACGAGAAGCCTTCGGGGGAGCCGAGCACGACGACGTGAAGTCGGCGTTGGGCGTGCTCGCCGAGCCCGAGGTGTATGTCGAGATCTCCGGCTCCACCGTCGACGAGACACCGATCCGCATCATCGGTGCCCAGCACCGGCAGTGGGTCGTGATCGCGTCACAACTCCCCGGCCGGGCACCGCGGATCGGCGGCGACGTGGTGATCGGCGCCGGGCAGGCCGGAAAACTGGGCGCGCAACTGATCGGCCTCATCCCGCAGAACGCCGCCGGCAGGCGCCGGTTCCAGCGACGGGACGACGAAGATGCCCACTTCTCCCAGGGAATCCTGCAGGAGGTCAACCGGGCGGCTCCCGTCCCCAGACTCGAATCCGCTGTGCAGAAGGGATACGCGGGCCGCGGCAAGATCCGAGTCTTCCGCGGCCCCCGCTACGGCACCGGCCGCGACGTCGGCGTCATGCAGTGGATCGACATCGCCGGCGACGGCCGCTACGTGATCGGCCCGCACGATCCCGCCGCCGCGCACCCGGCAGGTCCTGACCAGCTCGTATCCTCGCTCGACACCCTGATCAGGGTGGGTACGACTCCTCGGGCAGGCTCGGTCGGTGCCCGCGATTGGTAGATTGCCACGCGCCGGCGATTGCGCAGGTGGGGACACAGCACGACACAGGGAGGGGCACAAACATGGCGGGGCCAGAAGCACCGGAAGCCGGTTGGAAGGCTTTCACCGAGAACATCGTGGGGGGAGGCAGGCTCGAACTCGACCCGGCCGGGTTAGAACAGTGCATCAAGCTGTGCCAGGAGCATGCGGAGGATATGCGCGAATTGGTCAGGCGCGCGCGAAACGACCTTCGAGCCCTGGACCTCGGTATAGGTGAAGAAGACATCGAATCAGCGAAGGACCTTGCTCGGAAGTTCGACGAGAAGGCAATTGGCGGCAGCGGAACCATCGATTCCGGCAACACCGCGGTGGGGTTGTTTCTCGCTCATGAGGCCTACGCACTCGATATGAAGTCGATGTTCGAGGCGACACTCACACGGTATCGGGAGCAAGATTCAGCGCTTGCCGGAGACTTGAATCAGTCAGGACAGCAACTGTGATCTATTACCGCAAACGCGTCGGATCCGTGGTCATTCTCGCGGCAGTCTTCGCGCTCAGCGCTTGCAATCAATCAGTCGATGGTCAGCCGGGCCAGCAACCGGAACCTGAGATCACATTCCATCCGTGCGACGGACTCCCGCCCGACGCGATCCGCGCCATCGGTCTCGATGTGCGGCCGCCGGAACGCGATGACACCGACGTCCCACGCGCTCTCGGCTGTGGGTATTTGTCTAATAATCCGAATTACGGCATCACGATCGCAGCGCGTGCCGAAACGTTCAGCAGCGTCGAGTCGAGCGACCGCTTCGACGTCCTGAGGGAGACCGACATCGGCGGGCGGAGTGCGCTGGTGTCGGATTTTCGCGGTGGTAGTGCGTGCACGGTGTCGGTGGCGATCGAGCCGGGGATTCTGGAGTTCATGATCGGGTACAGCGAGTTGGAGGATTTCACGACTGTGGATGCAGCGTGCGATCAGGCAACGAAGGTGGCGACGACGCTGGCGCCGTATTTCCCCGACCACCTCTAGGCCCGCTTGCACTGAGCCGCCACCCTTCGGCGTGTGAGGGCCGATTCGGCCGCCGAGCGGCGAATAGTGGCGGCTCAGTGCGTGTGTGCGTGGGTGTGGGCGATGCGTCCGGCGTTCTTGCGTCGTGAGGAGCCGCTGAGTCGGCATGCGAGGTAGATGACGAACGAGATCGTGGTGACGAAGCTGGACACGGGCACGCCGGGTGCGAGGGACAGCAGGATGCCGCCGACGGCGGCGAGTTCGGCGAACACGATCGACAGGATGGTCGCCTTGAGGGGGCTGGCGGTGACGTAGGCGGCGGCTGCGGCGGGGGTGATGAGCAGTGCCATGACGAGTAGTGCGCCGACGATCTGGACGCCGAGGGCGGCGGTGATGCCGACGAGGACGGCGAACACGATCGACAGGGCGCGCACGGGGACTCCGCGGGCTTCGGCGACGTCGGGATCGGTGCTCGAGAAGAGGAGGGGACGGTAGATCAGGCCGAGGACTCCGATGACGAGCACGGCGCAGAGCAGCAGCAACTGCAGGCCGCTGTCTCCGGGCGCCACGATCTGGCCGATCAGCAGCGAGAAACTGGTGCCGGTGCGCCCTTGGTACGACCAGATGAACAGCACCGACAGGCCGAGGCCGAACGCCATGATGACGCCGATGACCGAGTCGCGGTCGCGGGCCTTCGCGCCGAGCAGCCCGAAGAGGACGGCCGCGACCACCGAACCGGCGATGGCGCCTGCCCCGACGCTGACGCCGATGAGCAGGGCAGCGGATGCGCCGGTCAGGGACAGTTCGCTCGTGCCGTGCACGGCGAACGACATCTGCCTACTCACGATCAGCGGTCCGATGGCTCCCGCGAGGAGGCCGAGGATGGCGCCCGCGATCAATGCCTGCTGCACGAAGTCGTACTGCAGGAGGTCGACGGTGGCGGAGACGTCGAACATGCGTGACATGGCGTCGGTGAACTTGTTGCTCATGCGTGTCCCTCGTCGGTGTGGTGCACACCCTCGCCGGGGCGGAGGCCGCCCGCGCTGCCGAGGGCGTCGATGGCGTCGCCGGTGCCGATCACGACGAGGCGGCCGCGCACGTGCAGCACCTCGACGTCGGTGCGGTACAGCTCGGACAGCACCTCCGACGTCATGACCTCTTCCGGTTTGCCTATCCGGAACTGGCCGTCGACGAGGTAGAGCACGCGGTCGACGAGGGGGAGGATCGGGTTGATCTCGTGGGTGACGAACAGGACCGCGGTGTCGTGGGTGCGGCGCCGCCGGTCGATGAGTCCGGACACGAGGTTCTGGTTGGCCAGGTCGAGGCTGAGCAGCGGCTCGTCGCACAGCAGGATCTGCGGGTTGCCGACGAGGGCCTGCGCGATCCGCAGTCGCTGCTGCTCACCGCCGGACATGGAACCGATCGGCGCGTCCGCGTAGTGCTGGGCGCCGACTTCGGCGATCGCCGCGTCGACGATGGCCCGGCGCCGGCCTCGCCGGAGGAGACCCGTTCCCCACTGGTGGCCGTCGACGCCGAGCCCGACGAGGTCGCGGCCGCGGAGCGGCAACCCGTCGTCGAGCGACTTCTGCTGGGGGATGTACCCGACGTGCGAATTGCCCTTTCGCGCCGGGGTTCCGGCGATGCGCGCGGTGCCGGAGCTGAGGGCGAGCTGACCGAGCAGCACCTTGAGCAGCGACGTCTTGCCCGACCCGTTGGGTCCGAGGACGGCGACGAATTCGCCGGGTTCCACGGTGAGGTCGAGGTCCTGCCAGAGTGTGCGTTCGCCGAAGGACAGTCGCGCCCCCGTCAGTTCCAGTGCGGGGACGCGACCGTTGCCGGCGTTCTTCGAAGTGGGTTCTGTCACAAGCCGATCAGTTCTATTGCAGAGCCGCGGCGAGCGACTCGGCGGTGTTGGTCTGCCACTGAATGTAGTCCAGGCCTTCGGGGAGGGTTTCGGTCACCTCGACGACGGGGATGCCCGCCGACTCGGCCGTGGCCCGCACGTCCTGGGTGACCCGGTCCTGCGTCTGCACGTTGTAGACGAGGGCCTGCACCTGCTTGCCGGTGAGCAGCTGTCGCGTGGCGGCGATGGCGGCGGGCGCGGGGTCGTTGCCGTTCTCGATGGCGCTCGTGAAGTCGGGCGGGGTGACGTCCTTCAGGCCCGCGGACTGCAGCAGGTAGTAGGCGATCGGTTCGGTCTGGGCGACGGGCGCGTCCTTGTGGGCGGCCGCGATGCCGTCGGTGATCGCGGAGATCTGCTCGAGCTGACCGTGGAAGGTGGCGGCGTTGGCCTTGTAGGCGTCGGCGTTGTCGGGATCGAGTTGGCCGAGCTTGTCGGCGATGGACTGCGCGGTGGCATCGACGGTGTCGACGTCGAACCAGACGTGTTCGTTGACGTCGCCGTGGTCGTGGCCCTCGTGCGAGTCACCGCCGCCCTCGCCCGCGTGCGCGCCACCCTCGAGGAGGTCGAACGCGTTGACCGTGAGCTGGTCGCTGTTGCCGGTGCCGATGATGTCGTCGACGAAGTGGTCGTATCCGCCGCCGTTGTAGACGATCAGCGAGGCGTCGGTGAGCTTGGCGGCGTCGGTCGGGCTCGCCTCGAACGAGTGCGGATCGGACGACGGTTCGGTGATGATCGAGGTGACGTCCACCTTGTCGCCGGCGACGGCCTGCGCGACGCTGCCCCACACGTTCGTCGACGCGACGACGGTCAGGGTGCCGTCACCGGTCGTGTCGGAGCCGCACGCGGTGAGGGTGAGGGCCGCGGCGAACGACAGCCCGACGGCCGCCGTGACGGCACGAAAACCTGAGGAAGCGCGCACAGAAAACTCCTGACCGAATACGAACGCTAAACGCTATTGGAAACCGTTACCGTTGCACTTTAGCGGATAGGTCCTGGTAGTGCACTTTCGGTGCAGCCCCGACGCGCCCGAACGCGGGCCAGGTACTAACGTCCCCCTATGCCCAGGTCTCGACAGCCTCGTCGCCAAGCCACGCTGGCGTCGCTCGCGGCCGAGCTCAATATTTCGCGAACGACGGTGTCCAACGCCTACAACCGGCCCGATCAACTTTCCGCGGAACTCCGCGACCGGGTGCTGCAGGCGGCCAAGCGCCGCGGCTATCCCGGCCCCGACCCGGTGGCCCGATCCCTGCGCACCCGCAAGGCCGGGGCCGTGGGACTGCTGCTCACCGAGGCCCTCAGCTACTCCTTCCGCGACCCCGCCGCGATGAGCTTCCTGTCCGGACTGGCCGAGTCGTGCGAGGCCGCCGGGCAGGGTCTGCTCCTGATCCCGGCGGGCCCGGGTCGCGAGGAGGCGGACGCCGCCGCGGTCGTGCAGCAGGCGGGCGTCGACGGGTTCGTCGTGTACTCGGTGGCGGACGACGACCCGTACCTCGCGGCGGTGTGCGAGCGGCACCTGCCGATGGTCGTGTGCGATCAGCCGCGGGAAATCCCGGGTGCGTCGCTCATCGGCATCGACGACCGCGGCGCGATGCGCGGACTCGCCGACTACCTGATCGGCCTCGGCCACCGCGACATCGGCGTGCTGAGCATGAGGCTGGGGCGCGACCGCGCGGACGGGGTCGCCGACGCGGAGCGCCTGCGGTCGCCGAACTTCCACGTCCAGCGCGAACGCATCGAGGGCGTGCGCGACGCCATGTCCGACGCCGGCCTGGACCCCGCCACCCTCACCGTCATCGAGCGGTTCGAGCACACCGGGAAGTCGGGGCACGCCGGTGCCGCACAGGCGCTCGCCGTGAATCCCCGGATCACCGCGCTCGTGTGCACCACCGACGTCCTCGCGCTCGGCGCACTGGACTGGGCGCGCTGGCAGGGCATCGACGTGCCCGGACAGCTGTCGGTCACCGGATTCGACGGCGTCGACGACGCACTGCGCGAGGGCCTGACCACCGTGCGGCAACCCCAGGAGGAGAAGGGTCGCCGGGCAGGCGCCCTGCTCATGTCCCCATCACACTCCGGGGTCGCGACCGTCGAAATGCTCGAGACCGAACTGCTGCGCGGTTCGACGGCCGGGCCCGCCAGACGCTGACCCGGCCGCCGGCTCAGGCCAGGAGCTGAGCGCAGCGCAGCAGTCCCAGGTGGCTGTACGCCTGGGGGTGGTTGCCCAGCGACCGCTCGGCGACGGGGTCGTACTCCTCGCTGAGCAGTCCGGTCGGTCCGGCGGCGTCGACCAGTTGCGCGAACAACGCTTCCGCCTGCGACCGCTGACCGATCAGCAGGTACGCCTCCACCAGCCAGGCCGCGCAGAGGTGGAACCCGCCCTCGGTGCCGGGCAGTCCGTCGTCGTGGTGGTACCGGTACACGGTGGAACCGCTGCGCAGTTCCGCCTCGGTGGCCGTGACGGTGGCCGCGAACTTCTCGTCCGRCGGGTCGATCAGCCCGGACAGTCCGATGTACAGGGTGGCGGCGTCGAGGTCGGTGCCGTCGTAGGCGGCGGTGTACGAGCGGACCTCGTCCTTCCAGCCTTTCTCGCGCACCTCGTCCGCGATCTTGTCGCGCAACGGCGTCCACCCGGGCTCGATGTCGCGGCCGAAGTGCTCGGCCAACGCCACCGCACGGTCGATGGTGACCCACCCCATCACCTTGGAATACACGTGGTGCCGGGGGTTGTCGCGGATCTCCCAGATGCCGTGGTCGGGTTCGAACCAGCGACGTTCGACGGCCTCGACCATGGCGCAGACCAGTTCCCAGTCCCGGTCGTTGAGCGCCACCTCGGCGCCCTGCTTCTCGCGGGCGTGGGACAGGTCGTGGATGAGCTCGACGATGGGTCCGAACACGTCGAGTTGGACCTGCTGATTGGCCGCGTTGCCGATGCGGACCGGCCGCGAGCCCGCGTAGCCGGGCAGCGAGTCGATGACGGCCTCGGGCGGCAGACCGCCACCGTGCAGCGTGTAGAGAGGGTGCAGGCGTTCGGGGCCGGGTAGCGTCTCGAGGACGTCGTGCACCCAGTCGAGGTAGCCCTCGGCCTCGCTGAGGGAGCCGAGGCTCACGAGCGCGGACGCGGTGAGCGCCGCGTCGCGGAGCCAGCAGTAGCGGTAGTCCCAGTTGCGGACGCCGCCGATCTCCTCGGGCAGCGAGGTGGTGGCGGCCGCCATGATCGCTCCGGAGTCGACGTGCACCAGACCGCGGAGGGTGAGCGCGGAGCGCTTCATCAGGTCGGGTTTGAGCGTGGGCAGGGTGAGGCTCTTCGCCCAGTCCGACCAGTACGATTCGGCCAGTGCGCGACGCTCCTGCTCGGGCGTCTCCGACGGTCCGAGTTCTTCGGTGCCGCACCGCAATTCCAGGACGACGTCGCCACCGGACGGATCGACGACGGCATGCGCGGTCTGCTGGTTGCCGTCGGAGGTGACGTTCCACTGCACGCCGGGGGAGCGCAGCACGATCGGCTCGTTGGTGCCGTGCACCCGCAGTCCCTCGCTGACCGCCTCGAGGATGACCTGGCCCTGACCGAATTCGGGCCGCGGTGCGAACGTCACGACGGCGGCGGCCTGCCCGCTGATCACCCGGGTCAGGTCGGTGCGGCCCAGACGGACGTCGTGCGGCAGGTAGTCGGTGACGGACAGGCTGGCCCACCGGGTCTGCACGGTCATCGTGCTGTCGATGTACCGCTGGCTCAGCGGCAGGGCGCTGCGGTGCGGGCCGACGCTGAAATGGCCGGCCTCCGGTCCACCGAGCAGGTGCGCGAACACGGACGCCGAGTCGGGTTCGGGATGACACAACCAGGTGAGGGTCGCGTCCGGCGTGACGAGGGCGACGGTCCGCGGGCTGGCGAGCATGGTGAGGCGCTCGATCGGCGGCGCGTGGGCCCCGGACAGCCAGGTGCGGCGCTCCTCGAGCAGGAACGCGAGGGCCGCGGCGACATCTTCGGTGCTCGACACCCGGAATTCGGCGAGACTGTCGCCGGGGCCGACCTTCACGCCGAGGTCGGGGCCCTGGAGGCGTGCGAACGCCTTCTCGTCGGTGACGTCGTCGCCGACGAACACTGCCGCGGTCGCGCCGTCCTGGTGGCGGATCAGGTCGAGGGCATGGCCCTTGTCGGTGGCGACGACGGCCAGTTCGATGACGGACTTGCCCTCGGTGACCTGCACGCCCACCCGCTGCCCGGCGTCGGCGCGCACCGCGGCCAGTGCGCGGGCGCCTTCCTCGGCGTCGGCGTTGCGGACGTGCAGGGCGACGCTCGCCGGCTTCGCCTCCACCGACGTGCCGGCGTGCAGGGCGGAGATCCGCCGGAGTTCCTCGGTGATCTCTCCGAGAAGTTTCTTGGCGTCGGCGTCGATCGCATGGATGAAACCGATGTCGAATTCCGAGCCGTGGCTGCCGACGAGTTGAACCTCGGCGGGCAGCCGCGAGAGCGCGGCGAGGTCTTTGAGTGCCCGGCCCGAGATCACGGCCGCCGTGGTTCCGGCGAGGCTGGCCAGGGCGCGGAGAGCACGCACCGATTCGGCGTGGGGAAACGCCTTTTCGGGGTCCGAGACGATGGGGGCCATCGTGCCGTCGTAATCGGACGCGACGAGCAGACGAGGGGTCCGCGCGACCCGGGAGAGGGCACGACGAAGTTCGATGGGCAGATCATGGGCGCTCACACGTTCAAATCTAGGGGATGTGACGGATGTGAGCGCGTTCTCGGCCGGGGCTGTGCCCCGATCGCGTCCTACTCGGGTCTGCGGCTCCCGTCACCGAGCAGCAGTTCGACGGTGAGTTCGAGCCGATTCGCGACATCGGTCGCCGACGAGCGGCGTGTGAGCCAGGCCACCAGGTTCGACAGCCACACGTCGGAGATGACGCGGGCGACGGCCAGTTGGTCCTCGGTGGGTTCGGTGTCCGTCATCGCGCGGGCGAACAGCCGGTCCATCAGCTTGCCCACCTGATCGACCTCGGCGGCGGCGGACGCGTCGGCGAACATGAACGCGCGCGTCATGGCCTCGGTCAGCAGCGGGTCGCGCTGCATGGCCCGGGTGATCTGGCTGAGGATCAGCTGCATCCGCTCGAGGGGGTTCCGGCCCGGCGGGTTCTTTCCGCGGGAGTCGATCCGCTCGAACTCGCGGGCGAGCGCCGACACCAGCAGGTGCACCTTGGACGGGAAGTAGCGGTACAGCGTTCCCACGGCGACGTCGGCGCGTTCGGCGACGGCCCGCATCTGCACGGCTTCGTATCCGCCCTTGGACGCCAGGGCCAGGGTCGCGTCGAGGATCCGCTTGCGCCGTTCCTTCTGCGCGTTGGAACTGAGATCGTCCTCGCCCAGCGTCGCCGCAGCGACCGTCGTGGACCGTGATCGAGAGCTGGTCGTCATTACCTGTTTTCCTTCGCGCCTTGACTCATGGCCAGGTGTCATATTAGAACACGTTCTAGACGAATGTGTCATTCAGGAGAGGCGGATACCCGTTGTGACTATCGCCACCACCGAGGAACAGAGAGCTGCAGCGGGTGCGATCCAGGCTTGGGCGCGGTCGACGGACCCGCTGGTCACAGTACGGCAAGGACCAGCAGATTCGTGGCACACGTCGTGGCCGTCCTTCTCTTCGCTCGGAATTTTCTCGGTCGCCGTGCCCGAAGAGGTCGGTGGGTCGGGGGCGGAGATCGTCGATCTCGCCGCGATGCTCGAACAGGCCGCGACCGAACTCGCCCCGGGTCCTGTTCTCTCCACCGCTCTGGCCGCTCTCGTCGTCGGGCGCAGCTCCGGCGCCGCCGCGAAACGATGGTCCGAGGATCTCGCCGACGGCGCGATGCCGTGCGCGGTGGCTCTCGGCAACTCCCCGGTGAACGCGACCCTCGGGGCCGACGGCGGGTTGACGGTCACCGGCGACGCCGGCTTCGCGATCGGCGGCGACGCGGGCGTCGCCGTGCTGTTGCCTGCAGACACGGGCGAGCAGGTCGTGTGGTGCCTGGTCGACGGTGAATCCGACGGCCTGAACATCTCGGTCGCCGACACGATCGACAAGAGCCGTCCGCTCGCGCGGGTGCGGTGCGACGGGGTGGCGGTGGCGGCCGACCGCGTGGTCACGGGGGTGCGGGACGGGCTGGTGTCCGACCTCGCCGCGACCCTGGCCGCCGCGGAGGCGTCCGGCATCGCGGCCTGGTGTCTGCGAACGGCGGTGGAGTACGCCAAGATTCGCGAGCAGTTCGGAAAACCGATCGGATCGTTCCAGGCGATCAAGCACCTGTGCGCGGAGATGCTGTGCCGCGTCGAACAGTCCGGGGCCGCGGCGTGGGACGCGGCCGTTGCGGCGGAGGACGCGTGGAATGCGGACGGTGGCGAGCTCCCGGTGGCGGCGGCGGTGGCGGCGACGATCACGCTCGACGCCGCCGTCGAGACCGCCAAGGACTGCATCCAGGTGCTCGGCGGAATCGGCTTCACGTGGGAGCACGACGCCCACTTCTACCTGCGCCGGGCGACGTCGCTGCGGCAGCTGCTGGGCGGCTCCGCCCGCTGGCGGTCGCGGGTCACGGAACTGACCCGGGCGGGCGCTCGCAGGCACCTGTCGATCGACCTGACGGGCCTTGGCGCCGAGCGGGCCCGGATCCGCGCCGACATCGCCGCGCTGGTGGCGCGGCCGGAGCCGGAGCGACGCGCGGCCTTCGCCGAGTCGGGCTACCTGGCCCCGCACTGGCCCGCGCCCTACGGGCGAGGTGCGCGCGCCGCGGAGCAGATCCTGATCGAGGAGGAACTGGCGGCCGCCGGGATCGGCAGACCCGACCTCGTGATCGGCTGGTGGGCCGTGCCGACCATCCTCGAGCACGGCAGCGCCGCGCAGATCGAGCGTTTCGCCACCCCGACGCTGCGCGGCGAGATCATCTGGTGCCAGCTGTTCAGCGAACCCGGCGCCGGCTCCGACCTGGCGGCGCTGCGAACGTCGGCGGAGAAGGTGGACGGCGGGTGGCGGCTGAACGGCCAGAAGGTGTGGACGTCGAGGGCGCAGGAGGCGGACTGGGCGATCTGCCTGGCCCGCACCGATCGGGAGGCGCCCAAACACAAGGGCATCAGCTACTTCCTCGTCGACATGACGAGCCCCGGCATCACCATCTCGCCGCTGCGCGAGATCACCGGCGACGCCCTGTTCAACGAGGTGTATCTCGAGGACGTGTTCGTGCCGGACGACCTGGTGGTCGGGAATCTCGGCGACGGCTGGAAGCTGGCCCGCACCACGCTGGCGAACGAGCGGGTCGCGATGGGCGGGGGCTCCTCGCTGGGCGCGGCGATGGAGGAACTGCTCGCACTCGCGGGTGACGGCGACCCGGTCACCGACGACACGCTCGGCCGGCTCATCGGCAACGCGCTCGTCGGCTCGCAACTGGAACTGCGCACCACCCTCCGGCAGCTGGACGGCCAGGACCCCGGGCCCGAATCGAGCGTCCGCAAGCTGGTGGGCGTCCGGCAGCGGCAGGCGGTCGCGGAATTCGCGATGGAACTCGGCGGCACGGACGGCTGGGTGGAGGGACCGCTCGCGCGCGAGTTCCTGAACACCCGCTGCCTCTCGATCGCGGGCGGAACGACGCAGATCCTGCTGACCGTGGCGGCCGAGCGCATCCTCGGGCTGCCGCGCGGCTGAGCCGGGCCGGGCTCGGCCTTTCGCGGGGTCCGGGATGGTGATACAACTAGAACACGTTCTAAATCGAAAGTGGGATTGTCAGCGTGGACTTCACTCGAGACGAAACCCAGGAGGCCGTGGCCCAGGTCGCGGCCGGACTGCTGGCCCGCGACCTCGACGGCGACGCCCTCTGGGCCGCCTTCGCCGACGCCGACCTGCTGACCCTCGCACTGCCGGAACGTCTCGGAGGCGAAGGGCTCTCGGTCACCGACGTCGGTGCGCTGCTCACCGAGGTCGGGCGGCAGGCGGCGCAGGTCCCGGCCCTCGCGACGCTCGGATTCGGGGTGCTGCCCATCGTCGCGCTGGGCGACGACGCGCAACAGGACGCCCTGCTCACCGGTCTCGCCGGCGGTCGCACTTTCACGGCGGCGCTCGCCGAACCCGGGGCGCAGTTCCCGGCACGGCCGTCGGTGACCGCGGTCGCGGAGGGCGACGGCCACTCCGTCACCGGACGCGTGCTCGCGGTCCCGTACGCCGAGCGGGCACACCGGATCCTGGTGCCGACGGACGCCGGGGTGGTGCTGGTGGATCCGGGCGCGGACGGCGTCGCGCTCACACCGACGCCCTCGGCGTCGGGCAGCCCCGAATTCGCGATCACGTTCGACCGGGCGCGGGGCGATCTGCTCGCGGCCGGCGACAACGCGGTGCAGACGCTGTACCGGATCGCGCTGGCCTCGATCGGGGCGGTGGCCGACGGACTGCTCTCCGGTGCAACGGTTCTGGCGGGCGAGCACCTGGCCACCCGGCACCAGTTCGGCAAGCCGCTCGCGACGTTCCAGGCCGTCTCGCAGCAGATCGCCGACGTCTACGTCACGTCCCGCACCCTGCACGTGTCGGCGCTCGCGGCGTCGTGGCGGGTGTCCGAGGGCCTGGACGCCCAGGACGATCTGGACGTGATGGCCTACTGGATCGCCGCCGAGGTGCCCGCCGCCATGCAGGTGCTGCACCACCTGCACGGCGGGATCGGCGTCGACGTGACGTACCCGCTGCACCGCTACTACTCGACCGCCAAAGACCTGGCCCGCCTCGTCGGCGGCGCCTCGTATCGACTCGACCTCGTGGGGGCCCGGTGTTCATCGATCTGACCGACGAGCAGCGGGAGCTGCAGGCGGAACTCCGGCGCTACTTCTCCGGGCTGATCTCCCCGGCCGAGGCCGAGGTGATGCGCACCGAGCGCCACGGCGCCACCTACCGCGAGGTCATCCGCCGGATGGGTAAGGACGGCTGGCTCGGGGTGGGCTGGCCGGTGGAGTTCGGCGGTCGCGGCTTCGGAGAGATCGAGCAGCAGATCTTCGTGAACGAGGCTGTGCGCGCCGATGTTCCGCTGCCCTCGGTGACGCTGCAGACGGTCGGGCCGACGCTGCAGACCTACGGCACCGAGGAGCAGAAGCGCAAGTTCCTGCCCGCGATCCTGGCGGGCGAGGTGCACTTCGCAATCGGCTACACCGAACCCGAGGCGGGAACCGATCTGGCGGCGCTGCGGACCACGGCCGCCCGGGTGGGGGACGAGTACATCGTCAACGGCCAGAAGATCTTCACCACCGGCGGCCACGACGCCGACTACCTGTGGCTCGCCGTCCGCACCGGTTCGGCCGACTCGCGGCACCGCGGCATCTCCATCCTGATCATGGACACCAAGGACCCCGGCTACAGCTGGACACCGATCATCACGTGCGACGGCGCGCACCACGTCAACGCCACGTACTACTCCGACGTCCGGGTGCCCGCGAACATGCTGGTGGGCGAGGAGAATCAGGGTTGGCGCCTGATCACCACCCAGCTCAACCACGAACGCGTCATGCTCGGACCGGCAGGCCGGGTCGGGGGACTGTACGACCGCATTCGCAACTGGGCGGTCGCGCACGACCTCCTGGGCGAACCGGACGTGCGGCGCGCGCTCGGCGAGATCCACGCGACGTACCGCCTCAACGAACTCCTCAACTGGCAGGTGGCGTCCAGTGAGTCGGACGCCGTCGACATCGCCGACGCGTCCGCGACGAAAGTGTTCGCCACCGAACGCATTCAGCGCATCGGCAGGCTCGCGGAGGAGATCGTCGGACGTTACGGCGACCCGTCCGAGCCGGCGACCGCCGACCTCGTGACGTGGCTCGACATGCAGGTGAAACGCAACCTCGTCATCACGTTCGGCGGCGGCGTCAACGAGGTGATGCGCGAACTGATCGCGACAGCCGGCCTGAAGCTTCCCCGAGTCCCGCGATAGGAGCGCCGCGCGATATGAGTTCCGAACAGATTCTCGCTGCCGCAGAGGAGGTCCGGTCGGCGGGCCCGAGTGCTCCCCGGCCCGGACGGGACCCGATCAACCTGCCGATGATCCGCAATTGGGTGGAGGCGATCGGCGACAAGAATCCGATCTACGTCGACGAGGCGGCCGCGCGGGCAGCGGGACACGACGGCATCGTCGCCCCGCCCGCGATGGCGCAGGTGTGGACGATGCAGGGCCTGAACGCCGTTCGGCAAACCGACGACCCGCTCGGGCGCATGACGACCATCCTCGACGAGGCCGGGTTCACGTCCGTCGTCGCAACCAACTGCGATCAGATCTATCACCGCTACCTGAAGGTCGGGGAGGAGGTCACCATCACCACGACCCTCGAGGATGTGGTGGGCCCGAAGAAGACGGGCCTCGGCGAGGGATGGTTCTTCAACACCCGCAGTGTGTGGCGCGACGCCGCAGGCGAACCGGTGGCCGAGATGCTGTTCCGGATTCTGAAATTCATGCCGAAGACCGACCGGCCCGGGCCGTCGGGGAACGGGCAGGGTGCGTCCTACGACGACCTGGACCCGTCGAGGATGATGCGGCCCAGCGCCTCGCCGGACACCCAGTTCTTCTGGGACGGCGTGGCCGCGCACGAACTGCGGATCCAGCAACGCGAGGACGGGTCGCTGCAGCACCCGCCGGTGCCCGCGCTGTGGAAGGACAAGTCGGAGGCGACGGACTATGTCGTCGCGTCCGGCCGCGGCACGGTGTTCAGTTACGTCGTCCACCACGCGCCGAAGGTCCCGGGACGTTCGCTGCCGTTCGTGGTGGCGCTGGTCGAACTGGAGGAAGGCGTCCGCATGCTCGGCGAACTGCGCGGGGTCGAGCCCGCCGACGTGACGATCGGGATGCCGGTGGAGGCGATCTACCTCGACTTTCCCGGTGACGACGCGACGGGCGGCGCGCCGTGGACCCTGTACGCGTGGCAGCGCGGAGCGAAGGAGCAGTCATGACGTCCACTCTCGATGTCGTCGTGGGAACGACGCTTCCGGAACTGTCCGTCACCGGCGACCCGACGTTCGTCGTCTCGGCCGCACTCGCGACGCGCGACTTCCAGGACGTCCACCACGACCGCGACCTGGCGCAGCAGCGCGGATCGAAGGACATCTTCGTCAACATCCTCACCGACACCGGTCTGGTGCAGCGGTTCGTCACCGACTGGGCGGGACCGACCGCGGTGATCACGTCGATCGCGCTGCGCCTGGGGGTGCCGTGGTACGCCTATGACACGCTCACGCTGAGCGGCACGGTGGCGTCGGTGGACGACGGCGTCGTCACGCTCGATGTCGTCGGGAAGAACGGTCTCGGCAACCACATCACGTCGAAGGTGACCCTCGTCCTGGACGGACGCACGAACGGAGCGGGTGCATGAGCGGGTTGTCGGGCAAGGCTGTCATCGCCGGGATCGGCGCCACCGACTTCTCGAAGGATTCGGGCCGGAGCGAATTGCGGCTGGCGGCGGAGGCCGTGACGGCGGCGCTCGAAGACGCCGGGCTGACACCGGCGGACGTCGACGGGCTGACGTCCTTCACGATGGACACCAACACCGAAGCCGCCGTGGCCCGTTCGGTCGGTATCCCGGATCTGAAGTTCTTCAGCCGCATCCACTACGGCGGGGGCGCGGCGTGCGCGACCGTGCAGCAGGCCGCGATGGCCGTCGCCACCGGCGTCGCCGACGTGGTGGTGGCGTACCGGGCGTTCAACGAGCGGTCGGGGATGCGGTTCGGGCAGGTGAACTCCGGTCTGGTGCAGCAGGTGAACTCGTCCGGTACCGACAACGCGTTCTCCTACCCGCACGGCCTGTCGACGCCTGCGGCGTTCGTCGCGATGGTCGCGCAGCGGTACATGCACGAATACGGCGCCACGAGTGAGGACTTCGGACGGATCGCGGTCACCGACCGCAAGCACGCGGCCACCAATCCGAACGCCTTCTTCCACGGCAAGCCGATCACCCTCGAGGACCACCAGAATTCCCGCTTCATCGCCGAACCGCTGCACCTGCTCGACTGCTGCCAGGAGTCCGACGGCGGCATCGCGATCGTGGTCACGTCGCCGGAGCGGGCGAAGGATCTGAAACAGAAGCCGGCGGTGATCGCGGCGGCGGCGCAGGGGAGCGGCAGCGACCAGTACATCATGACCAGCTATTACCGGCCCGAGCTCGCGGGACTGCCCGAGATGGAACTGGTCGGCAGGCAACTGTGGGATCAGGCCGGACTCGGCCCGCAGGACATGGATCTGGCGATCCTGTACGACCACTTCACACCATACGTATTGATGCAGCTCGAAGAGCTCGGCTTCTGCGGTCGCGGCGAGGCCAGGGACTTCATCGCCGACGGCGCCATCGATCTCGACGGCAGCCTGCCGCTCAACACCCACGGAGGCCAGCTCGGGGAGGCCTACATCCACGGCATGAACGGCATCGCCGAGGGGGTGCGGCAGATCCGCGGCACGTCCGTCAACCAGGTCTCCGGTGCGCAGAACGTCCTCGTCACCGCAGGCACCGGAGTGCCTACGTCAGGGTTGGTGCTGACGGCCTGACACCGGCCCGGGACTGCCTGCGCGCGATGTGTTTCGCGACGTAGGCGGCGTCGCGGCCCACCCCGCCGGTGAGCATCGACGCGAATGCCTGCAGGAACGGCAGACCGACGAAATACAGTCCGGGATGGTCGGGTGAGACTCCGCGGGACTGCTCGGGCCACCCGTCCGCACCGGTGACGGGGATCTGGATCCAGGTCGTGTCCTTGCGGAACCCGGTGCACCAGATCACGTTGCGGACGTCGAGAGCGGTGCCGTCGTCCAGGATCGGTGTGCCGTCGCGCACGTCGGTGACCTTCGCCGGGAAGTGCTCCACACCAGCCGCGGCCAGGTCGGCGCGCTTGACCCGGAGCAGTGGGCCGCCACCCGAGCGGACGTGGGTGCGCATCTTCCGGCCGATGGGGGTGCGTTCGGTCAGAACGTGATTCGCCATGAACCACATGATCGGGATCGCGACGTGCGCGGCGCGCCCCTCGAGGTCGAACGGCACCTCACCGCGGACGGGACCGCAGATCGTGGTGCGATGCGAACGGGAGGCCTCCAGGGCGATGTCCGCGCCGGAGTGGCTGCACCCGACCACCAGCACCGGCCCGTCCTGCAGTTGGGAGGGATTGTGGTAGTCGCTGGAATGCAGTTGCCGGATCCGGGGGTCGAGGCGGTCGGCGAGGTCGGGGATGACCGGGGTCTGCCAGGTGCCGGACGCGACGACGACGTTGCCGGCCTCGAATCGGTCCGTTCCGGCGGTGACGACGTAGCGGTCGCCGAGACGGGACAGTCCGTCCACGGTGACGCCGGTCCGGACCGGCAGCGCGAACCGCTCCGCGTAGGCCTCGAAGTAGTCGGCGACCTCGTCCTTCCCCGGCCAGGACCAGGCGGGGGCGGGAATTCCCCAGCCGGGCAGCCCGTCGTACCGGGCCGGACTGTAGAGCCGGAGCGAGTCGAACCGTTCCCGCCACACGTCCCCGACGCGGTCGTGGGCGTCGAGGATCACGAAGTGCTGCCCGCGTTGGGCGAGGTGGTAGCCGGTGGCGAGGCCGGCCTGCCCGGCACCGATCACGATCGTGTCGAAACGTTCTGTGGACATCGGGTGCCTTCTTCCCTCGGTGTTCGGTGGTTGTGCTCAACGCTAGGAGCGAGGCCGACCCGGGCGCGTCGGGAGAAAGGCGCAGATACGTACGACCGTATGGGTACTTTCATGTAGCCGGGCCGACGAGGTGATGCTCGTAGGCATAGGCCGTGGCCGCCGACCGCGACGAGATTCCCAGCTTGACGAAGATGTTGCTCAGGTGCCGGGCGACCGTCTTCTCGCTGAGGAACAGTTCCGTCGCCACCGCCCGGTTACTCTTGCCCGCCGCGACGAGGCGGAGCACGCACACTTCACGCGGGGTCAGCGGAGTGGAGTCCGCGGAGCCGGGACGGAACTCCGCCCGTAGTCGTTCGAGGTCGGGGAGCGCGCCCAGTTGCCGGTACGTGGCGGATGCGAGGTCGTGCTCCATCTGCGCGGTGTCTTCGTCGCCGAGGTCGCGGCACACCAGCGCGACCGACTCCCGGACCCGCGCGCACTCGTAGGGCGCGCCGATCTCCTGCCAGCGCCGCCACGCGTCGCGCAGAACGGTCAGCGCGTCACTGCCCCGCCCCTCGGCGTGCAGCACCGATCCTGAAGCCTGCGCCGCCAGGGCACACAGATAGGGAATCGCGAACCCGGATGCCGTCGAGTCGAGTTCGTCCGCGGCCGATCTCGCCGCCGGGACGTCGCCCGAGGCGAGCAAGATCTCCACGCACGCGGGCAGCAGCCGGGCGCGTTCCACGGCGCCGGTGGCTTCGTCCAGAGCACAGCGGATCGACGCGGCCGCGCTGCCGACCCGCCCCTGCGCCATCCGCAGCAGCGCGAGTCCGGGTTGCGGGCGCCTGCCCAAGCGGTTCGCCTCCAGAAACAACTTCTCGGCCTGGGCGACCTCGCCGCGCAGGCGGTGGAGGTCGGCCATCACGTAGGCGGCGGACCCGGCCGCGGGTTGCGAGGCGAGTCGTTCGTGCGCCCGCCGCGCCGAGTCCATCGCCGTCGGCCAGTCGCCCTGCAGTTGCAGGATCTCGGCACGGTGGACGAGGCATTGGCCGCGGTAGGGGACGAGGCCGGGTTGCGAGGAGCACCATTCCTCCAGCGCCACAGTCCATTCCCGGGACCGGCGGAGGTCGCAGATGTTCTGGCACTGCTCGATCACGGCGCAGTACACGATCCCCGCGACCACCGGGGACACGTTGTCGGACGTCACCCCGACCATCGCCTCGTCGAAAGCGGACACCGCCTCCGCGACGTGCCCCAGCAGGACGAGCGAATGGCCGGTGCCCAGCACCCCGAGCGTCGTCAGATCCGGGTCGGCGAACCGGATGCCCACGTCCGTCACCGTGCGGAAGATGTCCTGGGCCGCGGTGCCGTCGCCGTCGTCGATCCGGCGTAGCCCCTGCGGCACCAGCAGGTAGCCACGCTCCGCGCAGTCCACGCCCGCGGTGTCCAGAAGTCGCTGGGCCTTGCCCAGCCAACCGCCGCCGCGGGCGTGCTCGCCCCGCATGAGCAGGCCGAACGAGAGCCAGAACGCGCACCGCGCCGAGCGCACCGGTCGACCCGTGCGGGTCCACTCGTGCACCGCCCGCTCCCACCATTCGGTGCTGGCGTCGTCCTCACCGAGCAGGTACGCGGCGGTGGCGAGCAGTTCGAGGTCGTCACCCGGCAGCGGGTCCCGCCGATCGGCGCTCGACAGGCGGGTGTAGGTGTCGCGCCAGTCTCGCCGCTCGAAGGCCGCACGGCCCGTCCGGAGTTCCGACGCCGCATCCGACATCATGGTCTCCTGCCGAAGATCTGCACGCTGACCTGCCCGAATTTCAGACTACCGCCGCACAGGGCCTGCCCGGAACGTCGAATATTCCGCTGTACGTGTCGGTGCCTCGAGTCACACTGGGTCGACACGCCAACGGATGGGAACTTCTGATGGTCGATGCGATAACGGCAGAGGGTCTGGTCAAGAAGTACGGCAAGGTCACAGCGCTGGACGGGGTCGACCTCGCGGTCCCCGCGGGAACGGTGATGGCGCTGCTCGGCCCGAACGGCGCAGGCAAGACGACGGCGGTGCGGGTCTTCACCACCCTCCTCGTCCCCGACGCCGGCCGGGCAGAGGTCGCCGGTCTCGACGTCGTCCACGACGCGCGGGTGCTCCGGTCCCGGATCGGCGCGTCGGGTCAGTACGCGGCCGTCGACGAGTACCTCACCGGTTTCGAGAACCTCGAGATGGTCGGTCGGCTCTACCACCTCGGGGCCAAACGCAGTAAGGCGCGAGCCCGCGAACTGCTCGAACAGTTCGACCTGGTCGAGGCGGGAGATCGCCCCGTCAAGGGCTACTCGGGCGGCATGCGCCGGCGTCTCGACCTCGCCGGAGCGCTGGTGGCCGAGCCGGAGGTGCTGTTCCTGGACGAACCGACCACCGGGCTCGACCCCCGCGCCCGGCTGGCTCTGTGGGACGTCATCGACAATCTGGTCGCCCGGGGCACCACGCTGCTCCTGACCACCCAGTACATGGAGGAGGCCGAGCGCCTCGCCGACCAGATCGCGGTGATCGACCACGGTTCGGTCATCGCCCGCGGAACCGCCGACGAATTGAAGGATCGCGTGGGCGGTGAGCGCATCGAGTTGAGCGTCCGGGAGGGCATCGACCTCTCCGTCGTGCGCGACGAACTGGCCCCGCTCGCCGCAGGCGAGATCCTGCTGGAAGAGAACGTCCGCCGGGTGACGGTGCCGGTGACCGGCGGTGCGGACGCCCTCGTCGAAGCGCTGGGCCGACTCTCCAATCGAGGAGTGAAAGTGTTCGACGTCGGTCTGCGCAGACCGACCCTGGACGACGTCTTCCTCACCCTGACCGGACACGAAGCCGAAGAGGAGCACGTCTCATGAGCGCACCACAGACGGCGTCCGTGCACACCGCGCTCGCGGACGGGCTCACGATCGCCAAACGCAACATGATCAAGATCAAGCGCGTCCCCGACCTCATCGTGTTCACCACGTTGTCGCCGATCATGTTCGTGCTGCTGTTCGCGTACGTCTTCGGCAGCGCGATCCAGGTTCCCGGAATGTCGTACCGCGAATTCCTGATCGCCGGGATCTTCACGCAGACAGTCATCTTCGGGGCCACATGGACGGGCCTCGGGATGGTCGAGGATCTGCAGAAGGGGATCATCGACCGATTCCGGTCGCTGCCGATGGCCCCGTCCGCCGTCCTCCTCGGCCGCACGTCCACCGACGTCCTGATCAACATCGTCAGCCTCGTCGTGATGTCGCTGACCGGTCTGATCATCGGGTGGCGCATCCACTCGAGTCTCGGCGAAGCAGTTCTCGGCTACCTGCTCCTGCTGTTGTTCGCCTACGCCCTGTCCTGGGTGATGGCGGTGGTCGGACTCTGGATCCGCACCCCGGAAGTGTTCAACAATGCCAGTTTCATCGTCATCTTCCCGCTCTCGTTCATCGCGAACACGTTCGTCGAGACCACCAACTTGCCCGGCCCGCTCAAGGTGATCGCCGAATGGAACCCGGTGTCCGCGGTGACACAGGCCGTGCGGGAACTGTTCGGAAACACCAACCCGGCCATGACCGTTCCCGACGCCTGGCCGTTGCAGCACCCGGTCATCGCCTCACTCCTGTGGTCGGCGGTCCTGCTGGTGATCTTCGTACCGTTCGCAATCCGGCGGTACAAGAAGGCGGTCAGCCGCTGAACGGTCGCGGCCGTGCTGTCGCCGGACGAACGGGACGCTCGTTGCGTCAGATCGAACGAGCGTCCCGTTCGTCCGAGGCGCTAGTGGAGTTCGCGCGGCGAATCGACGTCGCGTCCCGAGCCCAGATCGGAGCAGTCGACCGCCTCGGCGCCGTGTGCCGCGAGGTACTTCCGCGCGCCGGAGTCCCCGGTGAGGCTGTGCCGCAACGGGAGCCAGTGGTCCCGGCCGATCAGAACCGGGTGACCCGGGCGTCCGCTGTAGTGGGCCTGGCGCAGCGCCGACCGGGCGTCGCCGGGCGGCACCGACACGATCCGCCGGACGGCGTCGACACCGAGGTCGGGGAGGTCGACGAGGGTGATGACGACGGCGTCGACATCGTCGAACGTCGCCGCGACCTCCAGCCCCCGACGCAGGGACGCGGACATTCCCGACTGCCAGTCGTCCGCGATCCCGACGGTGACGGGGACACCGCCGGGCAGGAGGTGCTCGGCCTCGTCGGCGCGGGCACCGAGCACCACGACGGTCGGCTCGCATCCGGCCTCCGACAGCACCCGGACCCCGCGCGCGAGCCACGGTTCTCCGTCCGCGCCGACGACGAGCGCCTTCGGCATGCCCATGCGCGAACCGGCCCCGGCCGCGAGCAGCACGCCCCCGATCGTCATCGAACTCTCACCGTCCCACGCTGCATGCGTTCAAACATACGACGGTACGGCCGTAGACTGGCCGGTGGCCTCGGCAGGCCCAACAGACGGCACGCCCAACAGTCGGAACGGACGGACGCATGGTTGATCCGAACAGAGTCGGCGAACCTGCCCAGCAGGAGTTCGCGCAGCGATGGGGTGGCGCGGGCAGCATCGTCGACCTCGACGGTCCCGTTCACTGGGTCGAATACGGCGAGGAGACCGAGTTCCCTCCGGTGGTCATGGTCCACGGGCTCGGCGGCTCGCACCTGAACTGGGTGCGGATCGCACCGGTCCTCGCCGAGCGCACCCGCGTGCTCACCGTCGATCTCCCCGGGTTCGGGCTCAGCCCGTCCGGACGACGCCGCACAGGGGTCGGCGCCAACGCGAAGGTGCTGCACCGTTTCCTGCGCGATGTCGTCGGCCGTCCCGTGATTTTGATGGGCAACTCGATGGGCGGCATGATCTCGCTGTTCGAGGCGGCGGCGCACCCGGAGACGGTCTCGGCGCTGGTCCTGGTCGACCCCGCACTGCCTGTCGCGCAACGGATCCCGGATCCGCGGATCGCCGCACAGTTCGCGATGTACTTCACCCCGTTCGTGGGGGAGCGGTTCCTGCAGTACTCGAGCCGGAAGTTGACGGACCGGCAGTTGGTCGAGCGGATGATCGACCTGTGCTTCGCCGATCCGAGCCGGGCGTCGGAGGATTCCCTCGACGCCGCAGCGGCGCTCGCGGGCTACCGGCGCGGGCTGCCGTCCGAGGACGCGGCGTTCCTCCAGGCCAGCCGCTCACTGATGCGGGTCCTGGCCCGCCCGCGCCGGTACCTCGACACCATGCGGTCGATCGCGCAGCCGGTCCTCCTGCTCCACGGCGACCGCGACCGGCTGGTTCCGGTCGCGGCGGCCCGCAAGGTGGCGACCGCGAATCCGCGGTGGGACAGCGTGATTCTCGCGGATGTGGGGCACACTCCGCAGCTCGAGGTCCCCGACACGATGCTCGACCGTGTGCTGACGTGGGTCGACCGGCACGGTCTGATCGACGTCTAGGTTTCGGCCGCTCCGCCGGTCCCGGCGATCGACTGCGCGAGCGCACGGAACAGGTGCGTCAGTTCGGGCCGCGTCGCAGTTCCGCTGCGGACGACCCCGCACACCGGGATGCGCAGTCGATCGTGCGCCTCGCGCAGGAAGCTCAGCCCCCGCCGGGGCGTCGCGTCGGCGGTGTCGGCGTACAGCACCGTCCACGACCGCGGGGTGGTGAGGACGTCGAGGGTGGCCGTGTGGTCGCTGGGGATCGACGGTCCGAGCATCACGCGCTGCCCGACCTGCCGGAATGCGTCCTCGACGACGTTGTGGATCAGGATCTGACTGCTGCGGGGCGGCAGCAGCAGGGGGTAGGGCGCCAGTTCGCTGAGGTCGACGGTCGAGACCCCGGCGAGTGGGTGTTTGCTCGACGTCACGATCACCAGGTCCTCGAGCCCGAATTCGACGGTTTCGAGGCCCGGCCGGTCGACGCCGCCGCGGATGAGTGCGAGGTCGGCGTCACCCGACGCGACGGCGGTCATCCGGTCGGTGAAATCCTTGATGACGAATTCGATGTCGAGCTGCGGGAAGTCTTCGCGGACAGCCGATATCGCCTCGAGGCTCTGGGTCGCGAAGCTCATGCTCGCGCTGATCCGGAGCCGGTTGCGGGGGTCGAGTCCCACCGACAGCGCGCGCGCCTCGAGGCCCATCATCTCGGCGGCGATGGGCATCAGTCGTTCGCCCGCCGCGGTGAGCCGGGTGGCGCGTGTCGAGCGTTCCAGCAGGGTGGTGCCCAACTCGGATTCGAGTTTGGCGATCTGATGGCTGATCGCCGACTGGGAGATGAAGCAGCGTTGTGCCGCGCGCGAGAAACTGCCCTCCTCGCCGACCGCGAGGAAGTAGCGAAGCTGTCGGAACTCCATGACCTGAGGTTACGTCCTTCGGGGAAGACTTATGAGCAATCGAGATAACACTATTTCGATTTCCCCAGCTTACTGGCAATTAACAACGGTCGATCCCTAATGTGGAGCTCATACGCGGAGCTAAGTAGACGCATGAAGCAGTAGGAGGTTTTCGGTGGATCGCACACAGGTCGTCATCGTGGGATCGGGATTCGGCGCACTCGCGGCGGCGAAGAAGCTCGGCAAGGCCGGCACGCCGTTCGTGCTGATTTCCGAGACCACCGAGCATCTGTTCCAGCCCCTTCTGTACCAGGTCGCGACCGGTGTCATCTCGCCCGGCGAGATCGCCCCGTCCATCCGCGCGATCCTCGCCAAGTACCCCAGCGGCGACGTCCGCCTGGGCCGCGTCGTCGACGTCGACCCGGACAAGAAAGAGGTCGTCTACGAGGCCGGCAGCATCCGCCACACCATCGGTTACGACAGCCTCATCGCCGCGACGGGCGCCCGGCAGGCCTACTTCGGGCGCGACGAGTTCGCCGAGGTCACGTACGCGCTCAAGACCGTCGCCGACGCCGACCGGCTGCGCAGGCAGATCGTCCGCTGCTTCGAGGAGGCGCACACCACCTCCGACCCGGAGCGTCGTCGCGACCTGCTGCACTTCATCGTGATCGGTGCCGGCCCGACCGGTGTTGAACTGGCAGGTCAGATCAAGGAACTGGCGGGCCGCTACTTCGAGAAGTCGCTTCGCGACATCACGTCCGAAGAGGTCACCGTCACGCTCGTCGAGGGTGCGAACGAGACGCTGCCGGTCTTCGGCGGCAAGCTCAGCAAGTACACGCAGGACTCGCTGGAGAAGGCGGGTGTCGAGGTGGTTCTCGGCACGATGGTCACCGACATCGACGACCACGGCGCCACCCTGTCGTCGCCGAGCACCGGTTTCGAGAAGCGCCTCACGGCGGACACCATCATCTGGTCGGCGGGGATCCAGGCCAACGACTTCGCGGCGGTGCTCGCGGACCGGACCGGCTGCGAGACCGGCCGCGGTGGCCGGCTGCTGGTCGACGAGGACCTCACGGTGGGCCGCTACGACGACGTCTACGCGATCGGCGACATGGCGTCGCTGAACAACCTGCCCGCGCAGTCGCCGTTCGCGATGCAGGGTGGACGCCACGTCGCGGCCATCATCACCGGGAAACGCGCCCTCGGCACGCCGTTCACGTACCGCGACAAGGGCAGCATGGCGATCATCAACCGGTTCCGCGCGATCACCCGCGTCGGCAAGGTCGAGCTGACCGGTGTGCTCGCCTGGTTCCTGTGGCTCGCCGTGCACCTCGTCTACCTGGTCGGATTCCGCAACCGGTACGTCGCGGTGATGTCGTGGTGCGGTTCGTTCCTCGGACACCGCCGCCCGCACTTCCACTACGCCCAGGAGATCGAAACGATCGAGTTGAGCGACCAGCGGGAGGACGCCGCAGCCTAACGTGGTCCCATGACCGTCACCAGCGCTGGAGTAATCCTGTATCGCACAGACGATGCGGGGGTGCTCCAGTTGTGGATCGTGCACATGGGTGGCCCGTTCTGGGCGCGCAAGGACGACGCCGCGTGGTCGATCCCCAAGGGCGAATACGGTGAGGGCGAGGATCCGTACGCGGCCGCGCTGCGCGAGTACGTGGAAGAGATCGGCGCACCGCCGCCCGCGGTCGAGTACGAGTTGCTCGGCGAATTCCGGCAGCCCTCACGCAAAGTGATCACCGTGTACGCGGCAGAGGTGAGCGAAGACGTCGCCTTCGTCGAGAGCAACACGTTCGAACTGGAATGGCCGCCGCGGTCCGGGAAGATTCAGCAGTTTCCCGAGGTCGACGACGCCCGCTGGTTCCCGTCGGATGTCGCCGAAACGAAGCTGGTCAAGGGGCAGCGTCCCATCGTCGAGGCACTGCTGCGGCTTCGCCGCCCGTGAGTACTTATTAACGTCGGGCGGTTAACAAGTACTCACGGGCGGCGAAGCCGCACGCCACACGGCGGCGGGGGTCATCGGGAGCCGCCGAAGCCGGGCGCCGGTGGCGTCCGCGATCGCGTTGGCCAGGGCCGGGGCGACCGGGTTGTACGGGGACTCACTCATCGACTTGGCGCCGTGCGGGCCCAGCTCGTCGTAGGTGTCCGCGAAGTAGACCTCGGTGTCCGGCACGTCCACGAGCTGCGGGATGTGATAGTTCCGCAGCTGCGGGTTGAGGACGGTCCCGGCGCCGTCGAGCAGGATCTCCTCGTACAGCGCGCTGCCGATGGCCTGCGCCACGCCGCCCTCGACCTGCCCGCGGCACTGCTGCGGGTTGAGGACCGTGCCGGCATCCGCGGCCTGGATGGACTGCAGGATCCGGACCTCCCCGGTGACGGTGTCGACCGCGACCCGGAAGGCGTGCACGTTGAACACCACCGACCGCGGGGTGCCGTCGTGGTGGCCCTCGGCCCGGAGCGGTCCCTCGGGTACCAGCTTGTCGAGTTCGACGGTCCGCCCGGCGACCACGACCGCGTCGGGTGTGAGCGCGCAGTCGCTGTCCTCGGCGGCGCCGGCGACGCGACGGGCGACCTCGAACAACAGCTCCCGCAGCCGGGTTCCGGCGAGATGTACCGCCTTCCCGGCGACGACCGTGCCTGCCGAACCGAATGCTCCGGTGTCGTGCCCGGCGACGTCGGTGTCGGATTGGATCACGGTGATCCGGTCGGCGGTGGTGCCGAGCGCGGATGCGGCGAGCTGCGCGTGCACGGTGGTGGTGCCGTTCCCGAACTCGGCTGTGCCCACCCGCAGTTCGTACCGGCTGCCCTCGACGAGGGTGCAGGACACGTCCGCGAAGTGCCCCCGCGGCGGGATGGTCGCGATCATGGACGCCGCCATGCCCTCACCGACCCGCCACTGCGGCCCGTCCGGCGGAAGCGCGTCGTTGCCGCGGCGCAGGGCGGCCTCCGCCAGGTCGAGGCACTGGTCCAGTCCGTAACTGCCGTACGTGAGGTCGCCGTGTTCGACTTCGAAATCGACGAAGTCGTCGCCCGGGACGACCACGTTGCGACGACGCAACTCGAACGGGTCGATCCCCAGCTCCGCGGCCAGCTGGTCGAGCGCGGACTCCACCGCGAAGATGATCTGCCCCAGCCCGTAGCCGCGGAACGCCCCGGACGGCAGGTTGTTGGTGTAGACGGCCTGGGCGTCCACCCGCTTGTTCGGCGACCGGTACAGCGCAACGGATTCGCTGCAACCGTGGAACATCACGCCCACCGAATGATTGCCGTACGCACCGGCATCCGACAGCACGTCGACGGCGAGTGCCGTCAGCCTTCCGTCGCCGTCGGCACCGACCTTCACCGACACCCGCATGGGATGCCGGCACGGGGCGATCGTGAACTGGTCGGAACGGGTGAACTCGTACTGCACCGGTCGGCCGGTGCGCAGCACGGCGAGGGCGACGAGGTCCTCCACCAGCATCTCCTGCTTCGCGCCGAAGCCGCCCCCGACGCGGGCCGTGAACACCCGGACCTGCGCGCGGTCGAGTGAGAACAGGTGAGCGAGTTCGTCGCGGACGAGGAAGGGCACCTGGGTGCTGCTGCGGAGGGTGAGGCGACCGTCGGAGTCGAGCCAGCCGATGGCCGAGTGGGTTTCGAGATGCGTGTGCTGCACGCGCTGGGTCTGCCACGTGCCCTCCACCACCGCACCCGTGTCCCGCGCCGCCGCCAGTCCGGCGGCGAGGTCGCCGGTCTCGCCGTGGACCTCGGCCACCAGATTCCGGGCCGGGTCCGCGATCCGGGACTCGGTGCCTTTGTCGCCGTGCAGCAGGGGTGCACCCGGGCGGCGCGCCAGGTCGGGGTCGAAGACCGGTTCGAGGACTTCGTACTCCACCTCGATCAACTGCAGTGCGCGCCGGGCGATGTCGACGGAGTCCGCGACGACCGCGGCGACGCGCTGCCCGCGGAACCGGAGGATCGTGTCGAACACGTAGGTGTCGTCGGGGTCGTCGGTGCGGAACTCGTGACGCGCGGTGGAGAAGGCCACGCCCGGACTGTCGCGGTGGGTGAGCACCGCGTGGACGCCGGGCAGTCGCTCGGCGGCGGACGTGTCGAGGCGGGTGATGCGGGCGTGCGGGTGCGGGCTGCCGAGGATCTGGATGTGGGTCAAACCGTCGACGGCCAGGTCGAGCGTGTACGGTTCGGCGCCGCACACCACCCGGGTGGCCGCGGGTGCGGGAATCGACCGTCCGAACGACTCACCGGCACTGTCCGATTCGGTGGTGCACACGCCGCCGACGGCGTCGCGGATGGAGCGATAACCGGTGCAGCGGCAGAGATTTCCCTTCAGCGCGCGCGGCAGGTCGGCGCGTTGCGCGGAGTCGAGCGCGGACGCGGTCACCACCATCCCGGGTGTGCAGAACCCGCACTGGAATCCCGCCGCGTCGACGAATTGCCGTTGCACGGGATGGAGTTGGTCGGGACTGCCGAGACCGGCGGCGGTGGTGACCTCGCGGTTCTCCGCGCGATGCGCCGGCACCACGCAGGAGTGCACCGGGGCGCCGTCGAGCAGCACGGAACAGGCGCCGCAGTCCCCGGCGTCGCAGCCCTTCTTGACCGCGAACCGCTGCTGTTCCCGCAGGAAGGTGCGTAGGCACTGACCGGGCCGTGCGTCGGCGTCCACCGACTGACCGTCGACCGTCAACTTCATTCCAGCTCCCTCCGGATCTCCTCGGCGAGGACGCCCGTGACGTGACGACGCCAGTCCGCGGCGCCGTGCGCGTCCGTCAGGTAGTCGTCGGGGGAGATCCGTTCGGCCAGAGTGGCGTTCAACGCATCGGTGCCGGGAACGGCGGGGAAGCGCAGGACGAACGGGCGGACGGTCGACGCGGTGACGGTCAGCGTGAATCCGTCCGCGCCGACGCGTCCGGCGAGCAGGGCACCGGACCGTCCGAGCGGCGAGTACGCGATCTTCCGCAGCGCCGTGCGGCCCCGCAATGCGGCGGCGGGGAGGTGGATGCTGCGGATCAGTTCACCGGCCCCCAGCGTCGTGCGGCCGGCCCCGGTGACGAACCGCTCTACCGGAACCCGGCGTTCACTGCCGTCGGCGGACCAGATCAGGAGTTCGGCGTCGAGCGCGCAGCACAGCGTGATCATCGCGCCGGCAGGCAGCGCCAGCGCGAGGTTGCCGCCGACGGTCGCGGTGTGCCAGATCTTCCACGACGCGGCGAGCGACTCGGCGCACGGCCGGAACAGGTTCTTCGCCGACCACTCGGCGGGAAGCGGTGCATTGCAGAGGTTCTCGATGGTGCACGTCGCGGCGAGTTCGAGTCCGTCGTCGTGGACGGTGATCGCAGGCCAGTCGAGGGTGGCCAGGTCGACCAGCCGGGTGACCGTCGGTTGCGGCTCCGAATACAGCCAGGTGCCGCCCGCCAGGTACGCCGTTCCGGGTTCCGGGGCGGGCAGGTCGTCCCGGCTGCGCGGCGCCGAGATCTCCGTCACGAACGACAGATCCATGGTCTCACCCCGCCTTGCGCACCAGGGCCCGGTGGGCCTGCTCGACCTCCGCGGCGACGTCGTCCTCGTTCACGGTGATCACTCTTCCACGCTCGACGACGGCGCGCCCGTTCACCAGAAGCAACTCCAGCGGCGCCGTGGCCCCGAGAACCAAAGCCGCCACCGGGTCGGTGATGCCGGAATGTGCGAGGGTGTCGACCCGCCACAGTGCGAGGTCGGCCAGTTTGCCGGGTTCGAGGGAGCCGAGTTCGTCGTCCCGGCCGAGCACCCGGGCCCCGCCGATGGTGGCGAGTTCGAGCGCGGTGCGCACCGTCATCTCGCGCGGGCCGCCGCGTGCCCGGGCGAACAGCACGGCGTGGCGGGCCTCCTCGAGCATGTTGCACGCCTCGTTGCTGGCGGCGCCGTCGACACCGAGTCCCAGCGGGACCCCGGCCGCGTGGAGGTCCCGGGCCCGGGCGATCCCGGCGCCGAGGCGGGCGTTGGACGTGGGGCAGTGGGCGACGCCCGTGCCGGTGCCGGCCAGGGTGGTGATCGCGACGTCGTCGAGGTGGACGGCGTGGGCGTACCAGACGTCGGGACCCACCCAGCCGAGTCGCTCCATGTACTGAACCGGGGTGCAGCCGAACCGGTCGAGGCAGAAGTCCTGCTCGTCAACGGTTTCCGCGAGGTGGGTGTGCAGTCGCACGCCGGCGGACCGGGCGAGGGCCGCGGCCTCGGTCAGCAGGTCGGCGGTGACGGAGAACGGGGAGCAGGGCGCCACCGCGACCCGCAGCATCGAGTCGGGCGCCGGGTCGTGCCAGCGGTCGATGACGTCCTGGGTGCCGGTGAGGACGTCGTCGAGACGCTCCACCACGGAGTCTGGTGGCAACCCGCCCCGGCTGTGGCCGAGGTCCATCGACCCCCGGCTGGGGTGGAACCGCAGCCCGACGGTCCGGGCGGCCTCGATCTCGGCACCGAATACGTCGCCGCCGTCGCGGGGCACGACGTAATGGTGGTCGGTCGTGGTCGTGCACCCGTGTTTCGCCAGCCAGGCGAGACCGCCGGTGGCCGCGGTCCGGACGGCGTCGGCGTCGATGCCCGCCCAGATCGGGTAGAGGGTGGTCAGCCAGCCGAACAGGTTGTCGTCGGCGGCGAGCCCGCGGGTGATCCACTGGTACAGGTGGTGGTGGGTGTTCACCAGTCCGGGTGTCAGCAGGCAGCCGCGTCCGTCGACGACCCGTGCGCCCTCGATCTCCGGCGCGGGACCGGCACCGACGTCGACGATGCGGTTGCCCCGGACGACGACGTAGCCGTCCGGATGCTCGGTACCCGACGTGTCGACCGTGGCGACGTACGCACCGGCGACGACGACCGTGCCGGGGCCCTCGGACATCAGCTGAGCCACCCCGCGTACGCGGACCACGCGGGCCCGGGGTTCGGGGCGTCGGAACGCTGCACCGTGGCCTGGATCAGGCCGTACGGGCGGTCGGCGGCGTGGAAGACCTCGTTGTCGTTCTCCACGCCGAAACGCGCGAGGTCGTGTGCGAAGTGGTGCTTGTTCGGGGCGGACAGCCGCACCTCCGCGAGCACGGGGTAGCGCTCCAGGATCGCCTTGCCGATCTCGTACAGCGTCTGCTGCAGGGCGAGCGAATGGACGGTCGCGAACGTCGCGACGATCTGCTCCTTGATGCCGGCGTAGACGCTGTTCCAGTCCACGTCGGTGGTGACGAACCGCCACTGCACGACCAGCGACGTCGCCATCACCCGGTCGTGGGTCTCCTCGAGGATCGTGTACTCGTCCTTCAGGAATCCGAAGAATTCGCTGCCCGTGGACTTGAGGATCACCAGATCCTTCAGCCCGCCGACCACCCACGTGCCGTCGCCGTCGACGGTGATCGCCGCGGTGCGCACCTCCTCACCCTTGCGCACCCAGGTGTGGTCGTGTTCCGCCCCGTCGACCACCGCGCGCTGCCAGGCATACTCCTCGATCTCGATGCGGGCACCCGCGACCGGGGCCACATCGTCCACGAAGTGCCGTGCCAGCGTCAGCCCGTATTCCTCGATGGAGTCGAGTCCCTTCTCCTTCGCGTAGGAGTACGCCGTCTGCTTCTGGGTGTCGGTGGGCAGCACCGAACTCTGGTCGCCGGCGAGGTGCGCGGCCGAGAAGTCGCCGCGCAGGCACGTCGACACGCTCACGTCCCGGATCTCGTGCCGCGGGGTGTCGCGGTAGATCCGCACGATGCGGTTCTCGGCCTTGCCGTACTGGTGCTCGCCCAGGACGATGGCGCCGGTGAGGTCGGTCATTCTTCAGCTCCCGCGGTAGGTGGAATAGGCGAACGGGGACAACAGCAACGGGACGTGATACCCCTGCTGCGGGTCGTCGAGGACGAACGTGACGGTCACCTCCGGGTAGAACGTCTCCCGGCCGCGGGCGGCGAAGTAGTCGCCGGTGGCGAAGACCAGCGAATAGGTGGCCGCGGTCAGACCGTCCGGCGCGATCTCGGCGATGCGGCCGTCCGAATCGGTCGTCGCGCTCGCGAGGACGTCGCCGGCCGGGGACACCAGCTGGACGTTCACCCCCGTTGCGGGTGTGCCGTCGGTGGCGTCCAGTACGTGGGTGCTCAGGATCTTGGACATCAGGGGACCGTGTCTCCGATCTCGCCGAGAAGGCGTTCCAGGCGCAACCGGTTGATGGCGGCGAGTTCGGTCCGCAGGATCTTGCGTTCCGTCGCCGCGTCGTTGCCGAGACGCGCGTGCAGCACGTCGAGTAGTTCCTGCGCCGACCGACCCGACGCGCACACCAGGTAGACGTGCCCGAACCTCTGCTCGTACTCCTCGTTGCCCGCCAGCAGGCGCGCGCGGACGTCGTCGTCGGCGGACGCGACCGCCGACTGTTCGCGCGCCGACGACGGGTTGTCCGCGCGGTCGCCGATCCGCGGATGACCGGCCAGGGCCGCGTCGACCTCGGACTCGCTCAGGTCGGCCAGCACGTTGTCGGCGACGGTGTGCAGCGCGTCGGCGGACGGGAACGGCCGCCCGGCGGCCATCCGCTGCGCCCACACCGTCGACGCACAGCACTGCACCAGCAGGTCGGCGGCCCGCGCGTCGCTCAGCGCGTTGAACGCGATCAGGCCGGGCGGTTCGGTCATGACGGCTCCTCGCTCGTGCGCCTTTTCGGTATCTCTGGCTACCACTATGGCGCACAGGGCGCAGCCATTCGGGGTCAGCGACCGAAACCCTCGAGCAGTCCGGTGTATTTCTTGGGCAGGGGAGCCGCGAACTCGCCGCGCGCGCCGGTCCGCAGACCGAGCGTCACGAGGGACTGCACCATGAGGGTCGCCGCCGCCACGCCGTCGACCACCGGCACGCCGAGTTCCGCCGAGATGACCGCGCACAGGTCCGCCATGCCCGCGCAGCCCAGCACGATCGCGTCCGAACCGTCCCGGTCGAGGGCGACGCGGCAGGCCTCGGTGATCACCTTCACCGCGTCCGGGTCCCGGTCGAGGTCGAGGACCGCGATCTCGCACGCGTGCACCCCGAGGCAGAAGCGTTGCATGCCATACCGTTCGGCGAGTTCCCACGCCCGCCCCCGGGTGCGTCCCAGTGTGGTGACGACACTGAACCCGCGGCCGAGGAAGCTCGCGGTGTGCATGGCCGCCTCGGCGATGCCGAGCACGGGGCCGGAGGCCAGTTCCCGGGCCGCGTCGAGGCCCGGATCGCCGAAGCAGGCGATCACGTACCCGTCCACTCCGGCCTCCTCGCCGCGCGCGATCTCCTCGAGAAGCCCGGGGACACTGAGTGCTTCGTCGTAATGACTCTCGATCGAGGCGGGGCCCATCTGCGGGCTCACCGCCTCGACGAGCGTCCCGGGCCCGGCGACGGAGCGGGCGCAGTCGCCGATCTTGTCGGTCATCGCCCGGGTGGTGTTGGGATTGACGATCTTGATGTGCACGTTCCTCGACCTACACCTCGGCCGGGCCCGTGCGGTGCGCACGACGCGCGCCGGTGGACAGCGCGAAATAGCAGAGGAATCCGATGCCCATGCCCAGGAACCACGAGTACTGGGCGGCGCCGGCCATGCCCCACACGTCGAGTCCGAACGGCTGGGCCTTGAGGATCACGGGAACCATCGCGACGAGCGCGCCGACGACGGTGGAGATGATCGCGGCCGGGTTGTAACCCTTTTTGTACCAGTATGTTCCGTCGTGCGACATGGTGAACATGTCGTCGAGGATGATCCGCTGCCTGCGCACCAGGTAGTAGTCCGCGATGAGGATTCCGAACAGCGGCCCGATGAAGGCACCGAGCGTTTCGAGCGTGTAGTGGATCACCTCCGGGTTGTTGTACAGGTTCCACGGGGTGATCAGGACCGATCCGACGGCGGCGATCATTCCGCCGGTCCGCCAGCTGATGCGCTGCGGGCTGACGTGCGAGAAGTCGAAGGCCGGGGACACGAAGTTGGCGACGATGTTGATACCGATGGTGGCGACGATGAAGGTGAGCAGGCCGAGGACGACGGCGAACAGGTTGTCCATCTGCGCGACCGTCTCGACCGGATCGGTGATCAGGCGGCCGTACACGGGCAGGGTCGCCGACGCGGTGACGACGGTGAGGATCGAGAAGAACAGAAAGTTCACCGGGAGGCCGAGGAAGTTGCCGCGCTTGACCGCGGCGAACGTCTTTCCGTACCGGGAGAAGTCGCCGAAGTTGAGCATCGGGCCCGAGAAGTACGACACGACAAGGGCGATCGCACCCAGCACCACGGGCACCGCCGACCAGCCGGTGTAGTTCACCTCGCCGAGGTTCAGGCTGATGTTCGACCAGCCGGCTTCGCTGATCAGGTAGATGGCGAGCATCAACATCACGACGTAGACGGCGGGGCCGCAGAAGTCGATGAACTTGCGGATGCTTTCCATGCCGCGCCAGAAGACCAGCGCCTGCAGCACCCACATCGTCATGAACCCGGCCCAGCCGAGCGCCGACAGGCCGAGGAATCCGTGCTCGTGCACGTCCGCCCAGGGCGCCAGGCCCGGCCAGATCTTCAGGCCGAGGATCACGAACGCGTGCGACGCCAGGTAGGTCTGGATTCCGTACCAGGCGACCGCGATGAGGCCGCGGATGACGGCCGGGACGTTCGCGCCCAGGACGCCGAAGGCGCTGCGGCACATGACCGGGTAGGGGACACCGGTGACCTGGCTGGGTTTGGCCACCAGGTTCGCGAACACGTTGACGATCGCGATGCCGACCACGAGGGCGACGAGGACCTGCCAGCTGGTCAGCCCGAGCGCGAACAGGCTGCCCGCGGTGACGTACCCGCCGACGCTGTGCACGTCGGACATCCAGAACGCGAAGATGTTGTACGACGACCACGACTGGGTCTTCAGCGGCGCGAGGTCGTCGTTGGTCAGTCGCGGGTGGTAGCCGGGTTTGATCAGCCCGGCGCCGGCCAGGTGTGCACCGGGGACGGTGTCCCCTTCGGAGGAGGAGGGCGCTGTCTGAGTCATCGTTTTGCTCCCTGGTGCAGTCCGGAGACGACTGCTTCGACGTGAGGGTGCCTCGGTGAAAAGCACACCACCGAAGCGCTGGGAGCAAAAGTAGTTTTCGGATATTTCCTGACTGTGACGGCGAAGATATATTCTCGCGGGCACCCGATCGGGCCGAGAATATATCTTGCCGCACGGCCTACCCGGGCGTGTCCCGGAAGATCCCGGTGTCCGTGGGCAGGGCGGCGATCACCGTGTCGAGTTGTTCGTTGTGCCGATCGGTGGCCGCCTTCAGCGCGGCGGCGTCCCGGGCGAGGAACGCCGCGAGCATGTCGCGATGCCCGAGGTGCAGCCGCAGCCGCTCCGGGGTGTCGACCTGCGACATCGGCTGCACCGGCTCGGTGATGTTCCACGCCGCCTCGAACATGTGCAGCAGCCGCTGCATCCGGCACGGCGACGCCAGGGCGAGGTGGAAGTTGCGGCTCTCCCGGTGATACGCGGTCAGGTCGTCCTCGAGAACCGAGCGGTCGAGCGCCGCGTACGTCTCGCGGGCCCTCATGTCGTCGGCCTCGTCGGCCAGGGTGATGGCCACCGAGTGCGCCGCCGACTCGAGGACGCCCCGCACCAGGTAGAGCTCCTCGAGTTCGTCGACGGTCAGCCGGGCAACCGTGTATCCGGCATTGGCCCGGTGATCGACGAGACCCTCACCGATCAGCGTCTTCAGCGACTCCCGGATCGGGATGCGGCTGACACCGAAGTGCTCGGCCACCTCGTCCACCGGAATCGGGGTGCCCGGCGGGGCGCCGCCGCTGAGGATCACTCGGCGCAGTTCCTCCAGGATCACGGTCTGCGAGCTGCCGGGATCCCGGTTGGCCAGGTTCGTGACCAGCAAGGACGGTCTTCGCGGGGGCATCGGTCCGTCCTCAGGCGGGGTGGACGGCGCGCCAGTGGCGGGCGATCTCGATGCGCCGGGCGACCCACACGTCGTCGTGGGACTGCACGTGGTCGAGGAAACGCTCCAGCGCCGCGGTGCGGGCGGGCCTGCCGACGATGCGGCAGTGCAGACCCACGGACAGCATCTTCGGCGCCCCGGCCGTGCCCTCCGCGTACAGGACGTCGAAGGCGTCCCGCAGGTGCGCGAAGAACTGCTCGCCGCTCGGGAAACCGCCAGGCGACGCGAACCGCATGTCGTTGGTGTCGAKGGTGTACGGCACCACCAGGTGGTCGACGAGGCCCTTCCCGGGGGCGTCGACCTTCACCCAGTACGGCAGGTCGTCGGCGTACGAGTCGGAGTCGTACTCGAAGCCGCCGTGCTCGACCACCAGTCGGCGGGTGAGCGGGGAGTCGCGGCCGGTGTACCAGCCCAGCGGGGCCTCGCCGGTGAGGTCCCGCAGGATCTCCACCGCCTCGGCCAGGTCCCTGCGTTCGGCGTCCTCGTCGGACAGCTGGTACGACTTCCACCACAGGCCGTGGCAGGCGATCTCGTGACCGAGTTCGCGAAAGGCGCTGACGGCCTCCGGGTTCCGCTGCATGGCCTTGGCCACCGCGAAGATCGTGAGCGGCAGTCCGCGCCGTTCGAACGCCCGGAGCACCCGCCACAGCCCGGCGCGGGAACCGTATTCGTAGATCGATTCCATGCTCATGTGCCGGTTCGGGAACGGCTGCGCACCGACCATCTCCGACAGGAACGTCTCCGACGCGTCGTCGCCGTGGAGGACGTTGTTCTCGGCGCCCTCCTCGTAGTTGAGGACGAACTGGACAGCGATCTTCGCCCCGCCCGGCCACTGCGGATCGGGCGGGTGCGGCCCGTATCCGACCAGGTCACGGGGATAGCTGTCATCGAAACCGTGGGTCATGCCGTCAACCCTGCCCGACCCGCGTCGGTCAGGGAACCCCACAACCGCAACCGCGCCATGCCGCCGTCCGGGAAGATGTCGAGCCGGGCCTCCGTGACGGGCCGGTCGCTGTCGATGACGAAGCGGTGCCTCGTGTCGGGCTGCAGGCGCGTCCGCGGGAGCAGTTCCGTCCACTCGCCGTCGCCGTCCCGGCCGAGCAGGCTCGCCTCACCGGGGGCATTGCCGAGGAAGTAGGAGGTGTCGAGTTCGGCCAGCGACACCGTGCCCTGGGCGGCGAGCCGGATCTCGACCCAGTCGTTGCCGTCGTCGCGGCGGCGGGACGTCTCCCAGCCGTCGCCCATCACCCGGGCGAGACCGGGGAGCAGCATGTTCTGCGGCGACCCGTAGAACATGTTGGAACAGGACGTGACTCGGGCGCCGTTCTCGAGGGCCGCGAGATCGACGGGGCCCGCGTCGAGGAAACGGGGGTCGGGACGGCCCTCACCGTGCACCCGGAGCCGGGCGACACCGCCGTCCGGGTGCATCGTGAGCTTCACGTGCGTCCACCGAGCGCCGGAGTCGACCGCGAACGGATTCTCGGTGTCACCCTGAACGGGGCTGCGCTCGACGATCGTGGTCCAGTCGGCGGCGACCAGTTCGTCGGCGGACGGGTAGCCGTCGACGGACGCGGCCTGCACGGAGATCTCCGGTGGGTAGTTGCCCTTGAACCAGGCGGTGTCGACCACGACGCCGCGCACCACACCGGGAACCCCGAGCCGGACGATCGCCTCGTCCGTGCCCGCCACCCGGCGGCGGCGGGTCTCCCAGCCGTCGTACACCTGACCCTTGTGCCCGAACGTCGCCGGCTGGTACACGGCGGCCGTCGGGCGGATGAGGTTCTCCCGCTCGGCGAACAGCTCGTCGTTGGCCCACACGACGGCGCCGCCGAGTGTGCGTACGGCCAGGTCCGGCAGACTCCGGAAGCTGGGCGGGGTCAAGGCGTTCGGGGTCACGGGCGCTGGTACCTCCTGATCGGGCGTGGGCCAAGTGTAGGACCTCGGAGGGGGTGGTGCGGGTGGTCCTCGTGGGCGGGGAGGCGGTCAGCTCTCCGCGACCACCGCCCGGGTGAGGAGGTCGCGGAGCGTGTCCACCGTGCATCCGGGGGCCTGCGCGCGGACCGCGTCCTCGTCGAACGCTCCGCACGCCAGCCCCCGCAGCACCACCGTCGCGAGGGCCTGCGCGGTGGCCGGTTCGTCCATCACCCCGCCGCCCTGGCGGTCGAGGTAGGCCTGCAGGCGGGTGGCCGCGGCGGGCAGGGCGTCGCGGTAGAAGTCGAACGTCGCGAGCCAGCGGGTGATCAGATGCCCGGGATGCATGTCCCACCCCTGGTAGTACCCGCGTTCGAGCGAACGGGTGACGAGCCGGTAGTGCCGGGCCAGCGCCGCGCGGATCTCCTCGTCGCTGCCCTGCGGGACCACCTGGGTGGATCCGTCGCACACCCACACCCCGGTTTGGGCCGCCGCCACCAGCATCACGGACTTGGCGTGGTCGGCCACCGGGTGCTCGAGCGACTGGAACCGGGAGGCGATTCCGCAGGCCGCGCTGTAGTCGTAAGTGCCGTAGTGCAATCCGGCGCAGCGTCCCTCGGCGAGCTGGATCGCCTTCGCGACGGTCACGGTGCCGTCCGGCCCGAGGACGGCCTGCGGGCTCTCGATCTGCAACTCGAAGCGCAGCGACCCGTCAGGAAGCCCGTACGCGCTCTCCAGTTCCTCGCACAACGCGACGACGGCGGTGACCTGCTGGGCTGCACGCAGTTTCGGCACGGTGAACACGAAGCCGTCGGGAACCCCACCCGCGCCTTCGAGGACGAGTTCGAGCGTGCGGATCCCGCGGCGGCGCTCGTGCGGCGCCAGGCCCTTCGCGCGGATCCCCAGCGACCGCGGTCCGGACAGGTCGGACGACAGCTGTCGCAGCGTGCGACCCGTCTCCAGTGCGGCCGCGTCCTCGACGTCGTCGCTCCGCCAGCCGTAGCCGTCCTCGAAGTCGATCCGCAGATCCTGGATCGGACTGCGCTCGAGCGTCGCGCGCACGTCGGGAAGTGCACCGGTCGTGCCGATTTCGGACAGTGCCTCGGTGTACCTGTCCAGCAGTTCGACAGCCTGCTCACCCCACACCCTCGGGGTGTCCGGGCCGGCGTCCGCCGCGCTCACGTAGACGGTGTGGATGGGCTGCGGTTGCTGCCGGTCACCCGGAAACGCCGCCGCGAGGTCGCTGTCCACGGGCGCGAGGAGTGCGTCGACGCGGTCGAAACCGCTGTCGGGGAGACGGCTGAGGTACTGGGGGTTCACGTCACGATCTTCGCAGAAATGCGGGCTTCTCGTCGCCCCACTTGCCTCCTTCGGGCCGTCGCGCCGCGCAGTCGCCCTCCTCACATCTGCTTGTCGCCCGAGACTCCCCGTTCGTAGTGTCTCCTTCCGTGGATGTAGAGGTTCTGCTGGACGACGCGCAGCGCTCGGCCGCGGCTGTCCTGGACGAGACCGCCGACGGCCTGGCGCAGGGGAGACCCGGGGTTCGCGGCGTGTACCTGTGGGGGCCCGTCGGACGTGGCAAAACCTGGCTGATGGATCGCTTCCACGCGGCTTCCGAGGTCCCGAAACGGCGCGTGCACTTTCACTCGTTCTTCCGCCGCCTCCACGCCGACGCGCACGCGCTGGGGTCCATCGACCTCGCGATCGACGCGGCGCTCGGTGACGTCCGGTTGCTGTGCTTCGACGAGTTCCACCTCCACGACGTCGGGGACGCGATGCTGGTGGCGCGGCTGCTGAAGGCGCTGTTCGCCCGCGGCATCACGCTGGTGGTGACGTCGAACTATCCGCCCGAAGGACTGCTGCCCAACCCGCTATTCCATCACCTGTTCGAGCCGACGATCACCGTGCTGCAGCAGAATCTGACCGTCGTGAGGGTGGCCGGACCCGTCGACTACCGCACCGCGGGAGCGCCGGCTGCCGGATTCGCCGCCGGCCGCTTCGCCAATGCGTCCGAAGTGGAGGTTCCGGCCCTGTGCGAGCGGGTCGCCCTGACCGTCGGCACGCGGACCGTGACGGCAGCGGCGGTACGCGACCGGACGGTCTGGTTCGAGTTCGCGGCGCTGTGCGGTACCCCGACCGCGCCCGCCGACTACCTCGACCTGTCCGAGCGGTACGGCTGCTGGGTGATCACCGGTGTGCCCCGGTTGCGGGAGGCCGGCCCGGACACCGTGCGACGGTTCGCGAACGTCGTCGACGTGCTGTACGACCGCGGCACCGCGCTGACCGTCGTGGCGGACTCGCCGAGGGAGGGCATGTTCAGCGGACTCGCGGGCACCCTCGACGTCGACCGCCTGGTGAGCAGGTTGTCGACGCTGCGCCGGTGACCGCCGAGGCGGACCCGGGGGTCTGCCTCGGCACATCGATCAGACGTACCGGCTGTACGCGGGGAGGTCCAGCTGGCCGTTGCCGGACAGTCCGATGACCACGACCTCCGGTTCGGTGACCGTGCGGGCATGCGCGATGGCCGCGGCCACGCCGGCCGTCGCCCTCGGACTGACGGAGGCGACCGCGATCGAACAGGACGACGCACTTACCGCGGGCCTGCTCTTCGCCCGCGCCGAAGGCATCATCCCCGCTCCGGAATCCACGCACGTTGCCCAGCGTGTACATCTTCAACAGCGGAGTCAGACCCGCGACGTCTCCGAAGTCGTAGCGGTACTCGCCCTGTGTGAGCGACGGGCAGGCCGCCGGCTCACACGCGACGAGGCGGGTGGTGGTGCCCTCGCGCAAGTTGCGGCCGAGGAACGGGAACGTCAGGCCGGCAAGGTTGGAACCGCCGCCGGCGCAACCGAATACCGTGTGCGCGACCGGCTCGCCCGCCTCCTCCAGCTGGGCCATCGCTTCCTGGCCGATCACGGTCTGGTGGAGCATGACGTGGTTGAGGACGCTGCCCAGTGAGTAGTGTGCGCGCGGGTCTTTGGCGGCAACCTCGACGGCCTCGCTGATCGCCATGCCCAGCGAACCCGTCGTGTCGGGGTGCTCGGCGAGAATCGCCCGTCCCGCCTCGGTGAGGTCGGACGGCGACGGATGGCAGATGCCGCCGTACGCCTCCATCTGGAGTCGGCGGTACGGCTTCGCGTCGTAGGACGCGCGAACCTGCCACACCTCGACGTCGAGACCGAGCAGCGCACCGGCGAACGACAACGACGCGCCCCACTGGCCGGCGCCGGTCTCGGTGGTGAGCTTGGTGGTGCCCTCGAGGGCGTTGTAGTAGGCCTGCGCGACAGCCGTATTCGGCTTGTGCGAGCCGACCGGGCTCACACCCTCGTACTTGTAGTAGATCCGTGCCGGGGTGCCGAGCACCCGCTCGAGCCGATGCGCCCGCACCAGCGGCGACGGGCGCCACATGCCGTAGATCTCCCGAACCGTCTCGGGGATCTCGATGTAGCGGTCGGTCGCGACCTCCTGCTCGATCAGGCTCGCCGGAAACAGCGGCGCCAGGTCCTCCGGTCCCAGCGGCTCGCGGGTGCCCGGATGTAGATGCGGCGGAACGGGTTCCGGAAGATCCGCCGTCAGGTTGTACCAATGCGTGGGAACGGCCGAGGGGACCGCAACCCCCAGAGGCTCCAATGAACGAGCCAGTTCGGCTCCGGTTACCGGGGACATGGTCAAGTAACTCTCCTTCGTGGACGGGTGCATCCCGAACATGCTGCGCCGTCCGCCGCCGTGAACGAGTGATTTTCCTCGTCTCCGCGTGTCACGATGGAGGGGCAACTCGGGAGTGAGGATGCCGGACCGTCGGGTGATGAGCAGGGTCGTCCACACGGTCGCCCTGCTGGCGGCCGTCGTGACGGTCACCCTTGTGGTCAGGGCGGTCCCCGCGCCCGACGCCCCTGCCACGGCGGAGCCGGGTGCGGGGGCGACGCGCGCGTTGGTCGTGCTCTCGGCGATCGCCGTCGTCGTCGCGGCCGTGGCGCTCGCGTCGGCCGTGCGCGGCGGCCGGTCACGGGTCGCCCCGGACCCGCCGACGGTCGGGCCGACCGGGAACACCGGGTCCTCGGTCTCGCGCCGGCACGTGGTCGGGTGGGCGGTGTTCGCCTCCCTTCTCGTGGCCGCGGCGTTCCTCCTCGGATCCGTCCGTGGCGACGAACCCCCGGGCCGTCAGCGGCCGACGGCGACCCAGGCCGCCGACGAGGGGGCCGACCGCACCGACCAGGTGGTGCCCGGCGAGACGGTCCCGCCGCCCGACACGGTTGCCGAGGCCCGCGAGGACCTGGCGGAATTATGGACCGCGGCAGCGATTGTCGGGCCGATGCTGGTGACGTTGCTGATCCTCGGCGCCGTGGCCAGGCGCCCCCTCCGGGCTCGGGTCGGCGCCTGGACCGCGGCGAGTTCCCCCGACGCTCCGGCAGGCGCGCAGTCGCTGGCCCGGGCCGCGGAGGAAGGTCTCGCCGTGGTCGTGGCCCCGAGTCTGCCGCCGCGCGAGGCCATCATCGCCAGTTACGCGGCCATGGAGGACGCATTGCGGACGGCGCCGGGCGCCGAGCCGCGGGATTCGGACACACCGTCCGAAGTACTGGCTCGCGCAGTCCAACTCGGAGCGCTGCGCTTCGAGGCGGCGGCGCCGCTGGTGCGGCTGTTCTCGGAGGCGCGGTTCAGCCTGCATCCGATGGGCGAACAGCACCGTGACGAGGCCGCGGACCTGCTCCGGCGCGTGCTCGCCGACCTGGGGAGCGATGCGTGCTCGCCGTCGCGGTAATCGGGGTCGGAGTGGTACTGGCCGTGGAGGTCCCGCTGGTGGCCGCGGGCCGGTACGGCGCCGCCGTGCTGATTGCGGGAGCGGTGACGGCGCTGGTGCTCTTCGAGATTCGGCGACGGATGGCACCGGCAGACGTCGACGGCGACACGTCGGGTCTGGAAGCGGAACGGGCCGAGGCGACGGCCCGCTGGATGGCGCGGACGGAATCGTTGATCAGCTGGGCGGACGGTACCCGCGGCGACTGGGATCACCATCTGCGTCCGTTGCTGGCGCGCGAATTCCAGCAGTCCACCGGACAGCGGCAGGGACTCGACCCCGCCGACACCGCCGCCGCGGGTGAAGTGTTCTTCGGCGACCTGTGGCGGTGGGTCGATCCCGACGGCGTCCAGCGCGTCGACAGGACGGAGCCCGGTCCGGGCCGGGACGTCCTCGACCGGATCCTGCAACGACTGGAGCAGCTGTGACGATGCCCGCCGAGGTCACCACCGCGCGCGCCCACGCCGTGCTGGCGGAGGTCGAACGGGCGGTGGTCGGCAAGCACGACGAACTCACGTCGATTCTGCTCGCTGTGCTCGCGGGCGGACACGTGCTCATCGAGGATCTGCCCGGACTCGGAAAGACGTTGGTGGCACGCTCTTTCGCCGCCGCGCTCGGACTCGACTTCACACGCGTCCAGTTCACCCCCGACCTGCTGCCCGCCGACCTGCTCGGCGCCACCATCTACGACATGCCGTCGGGACGCTTCGAGTTTCGTCCGGGCCCGATCTTCACCAACCTGCTCCTGGCCGACGAGATCAACCGCACCCCGCCCAAGACCCAGGCCGCTCTGCTCGAGGCCATGGCCGAGGGGCAGGTCAGCGTGGACGGCACCACCCGGATCCTGCCGCGACCCTTCGTCGTGCTCGCCACCGACAACCCCATCGAATACGAGGGCACCTACCCGCTGCCCGAGGCGCAGCTGGACCGGTTCACGCTCCGCCTGAGACTGGGGTACCTCACCGAGACCGACGAGCACGAGATGCTGCGCCGCCGGCTCGACAGGGGATCCGCCGCCGTCGTCGTCGAGCAGGTGGTCGATGCCGCCGACCTCCTGGCGATGCGGGAGTCGCTCGAACAGGTCAGTGTTCATCACGACGTCCTCGGGTACGTCGTCGCACTCGCGAACGCCACCCGGCACCACCCGCAGGTCGAGGTCGGGGCCAGTCCCCGCGCCGAACTCGACCTCGTCCAACTGGCGCGGGCACGCGCCCTCCTCTCCGGCCGGGACTTCGTCATTCCCGAGGACATCAAAGCGCTGGCCGTTCCCGCCGTCGCGCATCGCATCAGCCTGCGGCCGGAGATGTGGGTGCGCCGCATCCGCAGCGACGACGTCCTCGCCGAACTGTTGCGCCGCCTCCCCGCGCCGAGGGCACGATGACGCCGAGGGAACGATGACGGAGCACCCGCTGACGTGGCGGGCGTCGCCGGCGGCCCTCGCCCTGACGACCTGCGCGGCCGTGGCACTGACCGTGGGCGTCGTGGGGCGGTGGTGGGAACTGATGGTGTTCGCCGCCCCGATGCTGGGCGCGCTCGGTGCGCTGACGTGGTTGCCGCGACCGGCCACCGGAGTGCGGGTCGACAGTTCGGGCGGCACCGTGCGGTGCTTCGAATCCGAATCCGTGCAGTTCTCGGTGGACGTGACGACGTGCGGCGGCGCGGCGGAACTGACGGTGACACCGGCGCCGTCCGACAGCTACCGGGTCGAGCAGACCGGCGACGGCGAGTACCTGCTGTCCGCGGACCGGTGGGGTCGATACGAACCCGCACTGATCGTCACGGCGCGCGCGGGCGGCGGCCTGCTGACCGCGACGGCGCGGGTTCCCGCCACGGAACTGCGGATCTTTCCGCTCGCACCGCCGACGCCGACGCCACTCCCGCACGCCCCGCTTCCGGACCGGATCGGCGCACACCGCACCCGACGATTCGGTTCGGGAGTCGAATTCGGCGACATCCGGCCGCACGCCCCGGGAGATCCGCTGCGCAGCGTCAACTGGCCCGTCAGTGCACGGCGCGGCAGGCTGCACGTGACCGAACGGATCATGGACCGCGCCGCCGACGTCGTCGCCGTACTCGACACCACCCCGCAGGCGCCCGGCCCGGCGTCGGAGAGTCTGCACCGCACCGTCCGCGGGGCGACGCAGGTGGTGCAGACCGCCCTGCAACGCGGCGATCGGGCCGGGGTCGTCGCCCACGGTCTCCGGCTGCGGTGGCTCGGCGCCGACATCGGGCGCAGGCAGTTCTACCGGATCCTCGACACCGTCCTCGACGCCGGCGGCGCGGCTGAGGGCACGCTGGTCCCGCGGGTCGCGTTGCCGCCGCGGGCGGTGGTCATCGCGTTCTCCACCATGCTGGACACCGGGTTCGCGCTGTCGCTGCTGGAGTTGCGGAGGCGCGGTCACGTCGTCGTGGCCGTCGACGTCCTCCGCGGTCCGCCGTTCGAGCACGAACTCGATCCGATGACCGGCCGGATGTGGCGGCTCGAGCGCCGGAACATGTACCGGAACATGGGTGTCCTCGGGGTCCCGGTGGTGGAGTGGGAGGACGATTCGGCACTGGATCTGGCGCTGGCCCTCGCGGACCGGGCCCGCAGGCTGTCGGGAGCGCACCGATGAGATGGGTTGCGGTGCTCGCGGTGCAGGGGGCGCTCATCGCGCTCGTCCTGGGCGACGCGTCCGCGCCCGCGGCGGCCGCTGCCGGCGTCGCGGCGACGGCACTGCTGCTCGTCGCCTACGTCGGCCCCGCCCGGGGAATCCCGACGCTCCTGCTGGGAGCGGTCGCCGCCGGCGCCGTGGCCGTGCTGGCGGCGGCACTGCCGGACGCGCCCGCGTGGGCGGCCCTGCTCGGACCGGTCGCGGTGGTGGTGCTGTTCGTCGTCGCGGTGTGGCCGTACGTCGGCGACCGTCAGAACCGCCGGATGTCGTAGATGTGGAACTGCGACAGCGGCGCCAGACCCACCGGCACGCCGCGCCCGTACGCATTGAAGACCTGACCGAAGCCCGCGTAGATGCCGATGTGCGACGCGTCGTCGTTGAGCACCACGATGTCGCCGGGAGCCAGCGCCCACAGCGGAATGTGGGCACCGACCTCGGCCTGCTCCCAGGTGGTGCGCGGCAGGTTCACCCCGGCCTGCCGGAATGCCCATTGCACCAGACCCGAGCAGTCCCACGCGTCCGGACCCGTCCCACCCCACAGATAGGGCTTGCCCGTCTGGGTCGTCGCGGCCGCGAGCGCGGCCAGCCCCGTCGGAGTGGGAATGGGCGTCGGGAGAACGGACGAACCCATCGAACTGCCGCCGGTGCTGCCGCTGTCGGAACTGCCCGCCACCGGTGCGGCATTCGCGGGAAGAGCGACGAGAGCGGTCGCACAGAACGCGAGAGCACCGGCAACGGCGGCACGGCGCACGGGACGGAGAGGTCTGCGCTGGGACACGAGGTCCCCCCTTTGTTCGCTACTGCTCGTGAAGAGCCGTGGAACCGCCCCGACCATCGGTTGACACGTCTCGATGAGGTCACGGACAGCGTACAAAGTGTTGCGGCGTCGTGCCTGGCAATTGCGAATATCCGCCGGAACTGGGCGAATTCGGTCAAATTTCGGTAACTGTCACCCCTCGGTCAGGGTCAGGACCACGTCGGCCAGGGCCGGGGCGTGATCGCGCTGGGGGACCGTCGCCGAGATGAGGAGCCTGCCCTGTTCCTTCCAGATCCGCGTGTGCAGTGTCTCGCCGGGGAACACGACGCCGGCGAACCGGACCCGGAACCCCGCGACCCGCGCTGCGTCCGAGTCGAGGACCGCGTCCACGGCCGCCTTGCACACCATTCCGTAGGTGCACAAGCCGTGCAGGATGGGGGCGGGAAACCCTGCGGCGGACGCGAACTTCGGGTCGGAATGCAGGGGGTTGCGGTCACCGCACATCCGGTACATCAGTGCCTGCTGCGGGAGGACGGGGGTGTCGACCTCGACGTCGGCGGGCCGGTCGGGCAACTCCACGGACTGGGACGGTCCGCGCTCACCGCCGAAACCGCCTTCGCCGCGGGCGAAGATGGACGACCGCCCGGTCCACAAGGGAGTGCCGCCGAGGTCGGTGGTCACCGATTCCTGCACGATGACGGCGGCCTTGCCCTTGTCCCACACCTCGGCGATGCGGGTGGTGGTGCGGGCCTTGCCCTCCGGGGGAATCGGCCGGTGCACCGTGACTTCCTGGGTGCCGTGGACGACCTTGGCGAGGTCGATCTCGACTCCCGGGAACGACACGCTCGGCGCCTCGGTGGCGTGGAAGTTCGCGGCGACCGTGGCGAACGTCGGAAGCACCTGCGGTGTCCCGTCGGTCAGGTAGCGCAACTCCCTCTCGTCGAGCGGGCGCGACCCGGCGCCGAGAGCGAGGTGGTAGTGCTGGACGTCGGAACTGGTCCAGGAGAACTCCTGGGTGGGCAGTTCGGCCCCGATGGCGATGTTCGGATCAATGGGCATTGGTGGCGTCTCCGGTCAGTGACGTCGGCGAGTCGGACTGGGCGGACTTCTCGAGGATATCGAGAACCGCGAGGTAGCCGAACGTCATCGCCGGACCGATGGTCGCGCCGGGGCCGGCGTAGGTGTGGCCCATCACCGGACCGCTGGCATTGCCCACCGCGTAGAGGTTCTCGATGGTGCTGCCGTCCGCCCGGAGCACGCGGGCGTTGCGGTCGGTGCGGAGCCCGCCCTTGGTGCCGAGGTCGCCCGGAACCATCTTGACGGCGAAGAACGGCGCCTTCTCGAGCGCGCCGAGGCTCGGGTTCGGCTTGTTGCGGGGATCCCCGTAGTAATGGTCGTATCCGCTCTCGCCGCGGCCGAAGTCCTCGTCCTTGCCGTTCCGGGCGAAAGTGTTGAAGCGCGAGACCGTTTCGGTGAGTGCGTCGACGGGCACGCCGATCTTCCCGGCCAGTTCGGCGACGGTGCCGGCCTTGACGATGACACCGGCCTTCAGCCAGCGACCGGGAAACGGAGACCGCGGGGTGACGCCGGCGAACGCGTACCGGTCGCGGTACCGCTGGTCGAGGACGAGCCAGCACGGGACGTTCTCGCCCGGCCCGTCGCCCTGGCCGTGCGTGCCGCCGTACATCGCGTGCGTCGCCTCGACGTACGGTGCCGATTCGTTGACGAAGCGCTTGCCGGATTCGTTGATCATGATGCAGCCGGGCAGGCTCCGCTCGGACAGCGCGAACCACGGTCCGCCGGTGAGCGGGATGGACGGCCCCCACCACGCGTCCTCCATCAGATCGAGCGCGGCACCGAGCTTTTCGCCGGCCCAGATGCCGTCGCCCGTGTTGGCTTTCGCGCCGACGGTCCACTCGGTGCCGATCGGCGCCCGCTGGTACTTCTTGCGGGCCTCGTCGTTGTGCTCGAAGCCGCCCGACGCGATCACCACGCCGCGGCGCGCCCGGAACACCTGCGGCTGTCCGTCGACCGTGGCGTTGACGCCCTTGACCACACCGTCTTCCACGTACAGGTCGGTGAGCGGGGTGTCGAGCAGGATCGGGACGCCGGCGGCCTTCAGTCCGGCCTGCAATCCGGCGACGAGGGCCTGACCGCGGACGAGCAGGCGTTTGCCGGTGAGTTTGGCGCCGAGGAACCGGAGCCCGACCCGGGCGGCCCGCAGCGGACCGCGCGGGTTGCGCATCAGCAGGTTCAGCCAGCGGTAATCCGCCTGGGTGATCACGAAATTCGACGGGGCCTTGACGTAATCGGGTTCGAGCTTCGCAAGGTCGGCGCCGAGTTTCCGGCCGTCGAACGGGGTCGGCTCGACGGACCGTCCGCCGAGCCGTCCGCCGGGCGCCTCCGGGTAGTAGTCGGAGTATTCGGGCACCCACTGCAGTTTCAGCGGGCTGTTCTTCAGCACGAACGACAGCATCTCGGGGCCGCGGTCGATGTAGGCGTCGATCCGGTCCTTCGGGACGACGTCGCCGATGATGCTGTGGAGGTAGGTCCGCGCGGCGTCGGTGGTGTCCTCGACGCCCGCGGCGATCAGCGCCTCGTTGTTCGGGATCCAGACGCCACCGCCGGAGCGCGCGGTGGAGCCACCGAAGTGCGCTGCCTTTTCGAGGATGACGACGCTGAGTCCCTTGTGGGCCGCGGTCAGGGCCGCGGTCATTCCACCGGCACCGCTACCGACGACCACGATGTCGTATTCGTGCTTGCTCATGTAGAACACGTTATAGAATGATGGGGTTGTCAGTCCATCGTTTCTGCCAGGAAGTATTACTGACGACAACGAAGAAGAACGAAACACGTTGCAGTGGAAACCGGTGGGCGTGCGCACGCACACGAACTTCAGGGAAGGCCTCGCACCATGCTCTCGACGCACCTACGCACCGAGTTGGCGGATCAGCTCGACACCGCGGAACGCGGCCGCGCTCCCATCGGCCCCCTGACCGCGGACCATCCCGACATCGACGTCGTCGACGCCTACGAGATCCAGCTCATCAACATCCGCCGCCGGCTGCAGGACGGCGCGAAGGTCGTCGGGCACAAGGTGGGGCTGTCCTCCCTCGCCATGCAGCAGATGATGGGCGTCGACGAACCCGACTACGGCCACCTGCTCGCCGACATGGAAGTGTTCGAGGACCAGCCCGTCGACACCGCCCGGTTCTGTTTCCCGCGCGTCGAGGTGGAGGTCGCGTTCGTGCTGGGCGCCGACCTTCCCGGCGCAGGCTGCACCGAACAGGACGTCCTCGACGCCACCGTGGCGTTCGCGCCGTCCATCGAACTGATCGACAGCCGGATCACCGACTGGAAGATCACCCTGCCGGACACGATCGCCGACAACGCGTCGTCCGCCGGCTTCGTGCTCGGCAAGAACCGGGTGCGGCCGGCGGACATCGACATCAAGGCGATCGACGCGGTCCTGACGAGCAACGGCGAGATCAAGGCCGAGGGCCGCAGCGACGCGGTGCTCGGCAACCCGGTGACCGCCGTCGCCTGGCTCGCGCAGAAGGTCGAGAGCTTCGGCGTGCGGTTGAAGGCCGGCGATATCGTGCTGCCCGGCTCCTGCACCCGCGCCATCGACGCGCACCCGGGCGATCACTTCCGCGCCGAGTTCAGTGGGCTCGGCACCGTATCCCTGCAGTTCAAGTAGGAGTTTGTTCATGACCAAGGCAAGTGTGGCGATCGTCGGCTCGGGCAACATCAGCACCGACCTGCTCTACAAGCTGCAGCGATCCGAGTGGCTCGAACCCCTCTGGATGATCGGGATCGACCCCGAGAGCGAGGGCCTGGCACGGGCCCGCACGATGGGGCTGGAGACGTCCGCCGAGGGCGTCGACTGGTTGCTGAACCAGCCGGAGAAACCCGACCTCGTCTTCGAGGCCACGTCGGCGTACGTGCACCGTGAGGCCGCACCACGGTATGAGGCCGCGGGAATCCGCGCCATCGATCTCACCCCCGCCGCCGTCGGACCGGCCGTGGTCCCGCCCGCCAACCTGCGCGAACACCTCGGCGCACCCAACGTCAACATGATCACGTGCGGCGGGCAGGCCACGATCCCGATCGTGTACGCCGTCTCCCGCGTCGTCGACGTGCCCTACGCCGAGATCGTCGCGTCGGTGGCGTCCGTCTCCGCGGGCCCGGGCACCCGCGCCAACATCGACGAGTTCACCAAGACCACCAGCCGCGGCATCGAGACCATCGGCGGAGCGCAGCGCGGCAAGGCCATCATCATCCTCAACCCCGCCGACCCGCCGATGATCATGCGCGACACGATCTTCTGCGCGATCCCCGAGGACGCCGACCGCGCCGCCATCACCGATTCCATCCACCGCGTCGTCGCGGACATCCAGCAGTACGTCCCCGGCTACCGGCTACTGAACGAACCCCAGTTCGACGACCCGAGCGTCGTGTCGGGCGGGCAGGCGACGGTCACGACGTTCGTCGAAGTGGAGGGTGCAGGCGACTTCCTGCCGCCGTACGCGGGCAACCTCGACATCATGACCGCGGCGGCAACCAAGGTGGGCGAGGAGATCGCCCAGAAGCTCCTGAGTGTGGAGGCATGAGCACGATGGTCCATTTCGACCCCAGCTGGGACATCCGCGTCACCGACACCTCCCTGCGGGACGGTTCGCACCACAAGCGGCACCAGTTCACCGGTGACGAGGTCCGGGCCATCGTCGGTGCCCTCGATGGCGCCGGGGTCCCCGTCATCGAGGTGACCCACGGCGACGGACTCGGTGGGTCCTCGTTCAACTACGGGTTCTCCAAGGTGCCCGAGCAGGAACTCATCTCGATTGCCGTCGACACGGCGAAGAACGCGAAGATCGCGTTCCTGATGCTGCCCGGGCTCGGCATCAAGGACGACATCATCATCGCCCAGGACAACGGCGCGTCGATCTGCCGCATCGCCACGCACTGCACCGAGGCCGACGTGTCCGTCCAGCACTTCGGGCTGGCCCGCGACCGCGGACTCGAGACCGTCGGCTTCCTGATGATGGCGCATTCCATCCCACCGGAGAAGCTCGCCGAGCAGGCCCGCATCATGGCCGACGCCGGCTGCCAGTGCGTGTATGTCGTCGACTCCGCGGGCGCCCTCGTGCTCGAGCAGGTGTCGGACCGCGTCGAGGCGCTGGTGCAGGAACTCGGCTCCGACGCGCAGGTCGGCTTTCACGGTCACGAGAACCTCGGCCTCGGCGTGGCCAACTCGATCGCCGCGATCAGGGCGGGCGCCAAGCAGATCGACGGCAGCACACGACGATTCGGTGCCGGCGCAGGAAACGCGCCGGTCGAGGCGATCGTCGGGGTGTGCGACAAGATCGGTGTCAAGACGGGCATCGACTTCTTCGCCATCGCCGACGCCGCCGAGGACGTGGTGCGTCCCGCGATGCCCGCCGAATGCCTCCTCGACCGGCAGGCCCTGATGATGGGGTACGCGGGCGTCTATTCGAGCTTCCTCAAGCACGCCGAACGCCAGGCCGAGCGGTACGGCGTCTCGTCCGCCGAACTCCTCGTCCGCGCGGGCAAACGCAAACTCGTCGGCGGCCAGGAAGACCAGCTCATCGACATCGCGCTCGAACTGCAGCGCGAGAATGCGGCTGCGCCGCCCGTGAGTACTTCTTAACGGCCCGCGGTTAACAAGTACTCACGGGTCAGCGGGCGGTCTCCCACAGCCCGACGACGTTGCCCTCGGAATCGGTGAAGTACGCGGCGAAACCCATGTTCCCGACGGGTGTTCTGCCGGTGACGGTCTTCCCGCCGAGGGATTCGATCCGTTCGAGGGCGGATTCGATGCTCTCGACGTCGACGGTGACCACGGGGGAGGTGACCTCCCCGCGCTGCATCATGCCGCCGTTGATGTAGCCGGGCTCGTCGGGCATGCCGCTCTCGCCGACGGGTCCGGTGGTGACCATGCTGTATTCCATGTCGGGGATCTCGGCGATGACCCACCCGAATGCGTCGCGATAGAACGCTCGTGCGCGGTCACCGTCGTCGAAGGGGATCTCGAAGTGCACGATTCGGCCTGTCATGGCACGCCTCCGTGGTTCGGCTGACGCCGCCGCGTCCGACGGCACATTCCAGCGTAAGCGCCCGATGTGACATTCGTGCAGCTCCTGACTGCACGAATGTCACATCGGGCGATCTACCCGGGCGCGCAGGCGCCGGCGACTATTCGACTCGATCTCGCACGTCGATGAACCCCTCCATCACCGCGTGATCGATGCTGTCCCACAGCCGCGGGCACCCTTCCCGGAGCGCGGTGGACTTTCCCTCCCCGGCGGCGTCCCGGAAGGTCGGGCACGTCTTCGCGGGGTCGTCCGTCCACTGGACGCTCGTGTGCTCGAGGCTGTTCTTGCGCACCAGCACACAGGTTCCGCACGTACGGCACTCGACTTCGTTCATGCCGTCGTCGAGGTAGGTGGCCTTGTCGGCCACCGTCTGCGCATGAATGGCCTCGAGCCGGGCAGGCTGCCCGGCGAAGTCGGGAGCTTTGGCCCATTCGGTCGAGGCACTCATGATCAGACCTGCGCTTCCCTGCTGTCGGACCCCTCGGCGGTCGTCTTCTCGGACCCCTCGGCAGTCGTATTCTCGGACCCCTCAGCAGTCGTCTTCTCGGACCCCTCGGAGGCCTCACGTTCGGCCTTCTGCCGGGCCAGGTTCTCGTCGACCTCGTGCTGCCAGGCCTCGTTGGCCTTGGTGGTGTCGACCTCRAACTCGAAGCGCTGCGTCATCTTGTCGGTGACGTCGGCGACGTCGACGTAGAACTGGTCGTACCAGCGTCGCAGCTGGTAGACCGGACCGTCTTCGTCGCAGAGCAGGGGATTGTCGATCTTGGTCTTGTTCTTCCAGATCTCGACGTCCTGCAGGAAGCCCTCGGCGATGCCCTCGGTGAACTTCGCGGCCAGTTTGTCGGCCGTCACGTCGTCGATGCCGGCGGGTTTCTTGACGGTGACGCCGTACTGGAGCACGAACGAATTGTTCGTCACCGGATAGTGGCAGTTGATGAGAACGCTCTCGACCTCGTACCCGCCGTAGCTGTTCCACAGTGGATTGATCATGTAGGACGGGCCGTAGTACGCGGCCTCGGAGCGCAGCAGCGATTCCATGCCGTATTGCGTCGCCATCCCGACGTCGGGACGGCCCTTCGTGTTGAGGTACTGCGTCGCGACGTGGCCTTCGAAGACGTTCTTGAAATACGTCGGGAACGCGTAGTGGATGTAGAAGAAGTGCGCCATGTCGACCACGTTGTCGATGATCTCGCGGCAGTTGGAGCCCTCGATCAGCATCGAGTTCCAGGTCCAGTCGGTCCAGTCGTCGCTGTAGGCGCCCTCGATGCGGGGGATGGTGACGTTCTCCGGCGGGGGGTTGCCCTCCGGGTCGTTCCAGACGAACAGCTGACCGTTCTGCTCGAGCGTGATCCATGCCCGGGTGCGGGCGATCGGGGGAACCCGGCGTGCGTAGGGAATGCTGGTGCACTTGCCGTTGCCGCCCCAGCGCCAGTCGTGGAACGGGCAGGCCACGGAATCGCCCTTCACGGTGCCCTGCGACAGGTCTCCGCCCATGTGCCGGCAGTACGCGTCCAGAACCTTCAGTTCGCCCTTGCTGTCGGCGAAGACGACGAGCTTGGTGCCGAATGCCTCGATCGAATGCGGTTTGCCGTCCTTGAACGTCTTGGTCAAACCGAGGCAGTGCCAACCACGCGCGAAGCGCGTCTGGACCGTGCCCACATCGATCTCGCGAATCTGCGCCATTGTGCCCTCACATCCCTTCATGCTGTTAGTAGAACACGTTATAGAACTTCGACACGATCCGCCAGATTTTCGGGGGCTTTCTTCCAGACCTGGGCCCTCAAGCAGCACCTTTGCCGGTATCTCGACATAAATGGGAACGTGTTCTAATCTCAGAAGACAAGTGAACCATCGAACGAGACAGGAGCGTCCTGTGGGTGACCATGACAGTCACGAGGTGATGCAGCGGCTCGACGCACTACTGCCGACGCTGCGAGAGCGGGCGCAGGAGACCGAGGATCTCCGTCGTATCCCCGACGATTCCATGAAGGCGCTCCAGGAGACCGGATTCTTCCGGTTGCTCCAGCCCGAACAGTGGGGTGGCTACCAGGCGGATCCGGTGCTGTTCTACTCCGCGGTGCGGAAGATCGCGAGCGCGTGCGGTTCCACCGGCTGGGTCTCGTCGATCATCGGTGTCCACAACTGGCACCTCGCGCTGTTCTCTCAGCAGGCGCAGGAGGACGTGTGGGGCAACGACACCGACGTTCGCATCTCGTCGTCGTACGCGCCGATGGGCGCAGGCCAGGTCGTCGACGGCGGATACACGGTCAACGGCGCGTGGGCCTGGTCGTCCGGCTGTGATCACGCCACCTGGGCGGTGCTCGGCGGTCCCGTCATCAAGGACGGCCGCCCCGTCGACTTCGTCAGCTTCCTGATCCCCCGCGAGGACTACCGGATCGACGACGTGTGGAACGTGGTCGGGCTCCGCGGAACCGGCAGCAACACGGTGGTGGTCGAGGACGTGTTCGTCCCGCGGCACCGCGTCCTCAGCTTCAAGGCGATGAGCACTCTCACCGCGCCCGGGCTCGAGCGTAACACCGCGCCCGTTTACAAGATGCCCTGGGGAACAATCCATCCCACCACCATCTCCGCGCCGATCGTCGGGATGGCCTACGGCGCCTACGACGCCCACGTCGAGCACCAGGGCAAGCGCGTCCGCGCAGCGTTCGCCGGCGAGAAGGCGAAGGACGACCCGTTCGCGAAGGTCCGCATCGCCGAGGCCTCGAGTGACATCGACGCCGCGTGGCGCCAGTTGTCGGGCAACGTCGCCGACGAGTACGCGCTGCTCGTCGCCGGTGAGGAAGTGCCGTTCGAGCTGCGACTGCGGGCGCGCCGCGACCAGGTGCGCRCCACCGGCCGCGCCATTTCGTCCATCGACAAACTGTTCGAGAGCTCGGGGGCCACCGCGCTGGCCAACGGTACACCGCTGCAACGGTTCTGGCGGGATGCGCACGCCGGACGCGTCCACGCGGCCAACGATCCCGAGCGTGCCTACGTCATGTACGGCACAGGCGAATTCGGTTTGCCCATCACCGACACGATGGTCTAGGAGAACACGTGACGACGACCGAAGAAGCCCTCACGTTCGAGTCCACCTCGAAGTTCGCCCAGGTGCGGCCTGACCTGACGTTGCACTACCACGAGGCCGGCGTCGGCAACGACACCACGATCGTGTTGCTGCACGGTGGCGGTCCGGGTGCGTCGTCGTGGTCGAACTTCGCCAGGAACATCCCGGTTCTCGCCGAGAAGTTCCATGTGCTCGCCGTCGATCAGCCGGGGTATGGGTTGTCGGACAAGCCGACCGAGCACCCGCAGTACTTCGTGCACAGTGCGTCCGCGCTGAAGGACCTGCTCGACACCCTCGGCATCGGCGGACGCGTCCACCTGCTCGGTAACTCCCTCGGTGGCGGTGCCGCAGTGCGTTTCGCGCTGGACTACCCGGACCGCGCAGGCCGGCTGGTGCTCATGGGGCCGGGCGGGCTGAGCGTCAACCTGTTCGCCCCGGATCCGACCGAGGGCGTGAAGAACCTCGGCAGGTTCGGCTACCAGCCCACCCGCGAGAACCTCGAGGCGTTCCTGCGCATCATGGTGTTCGATCAGAAGCTGATCACCGACGAGCTGATCGACGAACGGTTCGCGGCCGCGAGCACCCCCGAGTCGCTCGCCGCGGCGAAGGCGATGGGAAAGTCGTTCTCCTCGGCCGATTTCGAACTGGGCATGCTCTGGCGCGACGCCTACAAGCTGCGCCAACGGGTGCTGCTGATCTGGGGCCGTGAAGACCGGGTCAACCCGCTCGACGGTGCGCTGGTGGCGCTGAAGATGATCCCGCGGGCGCAGTTGCACGTCTTCGGCGGGTGCGGACACTGGGCGCAGCTGGAGAAGTTCGACGAGTTCAACCGTCTGGCAACCGATTTCCTCCTGGACGGGGGTAAGTGATGAGTATTCGTTCACTGGCGTACATGCGCATCGAGGCCACCGACATGGCCGCGTGGCGCGAATACGGCCTCAAGGTGCTCGGCATGGTCGAGGGCAAGGGCTCCGACCCGGACGCCCTGTATCTGCGGATGGACGACTTCCCGGCTCGTCTCGTGATCTTCCCAGGGGAGCACGACCGGCTGTCGGTGTCGGGCTGGGAGACGGCAAATGCGGCGGAGCTGCAGGAGGTTCGCGACAACCTGTCGGCGGCCGGCGTCGCGTTCAAGGAGGGCACGGCAGAACAACTGCAGGACCGCAGGGTCGACGAGCTGATCACGTTCGAGGACCCGTCCGGCAACACGCTCGAGGCGTTCCACGGCGCGGCCCTCGAACATCGGCGGGTGGTCAGCCCGTACGGGCACAAGTTCGTCACCGGAGAGCAGGGTCTCGGGCACGTCGTCCTCTCGACGACGGACGACGAGGCGTCGCTGCACTTCTACCGCGACGTGCTCGGCTTCCGCCTGCGCGACTCGATGCGGCTGCCCCCGCAGATGGTCGGGCGGCCCGCGGACGGCAAACCGGCGTGGTTGCGGTTCTTCGGCTGCAATCCGCGGCACCACAGCCTCGCGTTCCTGCCGATGCCCACGCCCAGCGGCATCGTGCACCTCATGATCGAGGTCGAGAACTCCGACGACGTCGGGCTGTGCCTCGACCGCGCACTCCGCAAGAAGGTCAAGATGTCGGCCACGCTCGGCCGTCACGTCAACGACCTGATGCTGTCCTTCTACATGAAGACCCCCGGCGGCTTCGACGTCGAATTCGGTTGCGAGGGACGTCAGGTGGAGGACGAGAGCTGGATCGCGAGGGAGAGCACGGCCGTCAGCCTGTGGGGTCACGACTTCAGCGTCGGAATGCAGCCGTGAGCGAGGTGACCGGGGACGGGGCCGTCGCGGCCGAGGCGATCGATCCGCGACGGTTCCGGACGGTGCTCGGCCAGTTCTGCACCGGCGTCACCGTCATCACGACGATCGACGACGGCGTGCCGGTGGGGTTCGCGTGCCAGTCGTTCGCCGCGCTGTCGCTCGAACCCCCGCTCGTGTTGTTCTGCCCAACGAAGACGTCGCGGTCGTGGGCGTCGATCGAGCGCAGTGGCATCTTCTGCGTCAACGTGCTTGCAGAAGAACAACAGTCGACGTGCGCCCGCTTCGGTTCCCGCGATCCGGACAAGTTCGCCGGGATCGACTGGACGGCGTCGCCGCTGGGCTCACCGATCCTCACCGGTTCGCTCGCCCACATCGACTGCTCGCTCGAGAGCGTGCACGACGGCGGCGACCACTGGGTCGCGTTCGGCCGGGTCTCCTCCCTGAGCGAGATCAGGGAGGAGCGACCGCTGCTGTTCTACCGCGGGCAGTACACCGGCATCGAACCGGACAAGACGGTGCCCGCGCCGTGGCGCGACGACCTCGAGGCGTTCCTCACGACGTCCTCGGAAGACACCTGGCTCTAGATTTCTAGATGGCGACACCGATGTATTTGGTCTCGAGGAATTCGTCGATGCCGGTGGTCCCGCCCTCGCGTCCGAGCCCGGATTCCTTCACGCCACCGAACGGCGCGGCCGGGTTCGACACCACACCCTGGTTGAGCCCGACCATGCCCGACTCCAGCGCCTCGCACACGCGGATGCCGCGCTTGAGGCTCTCGGTGTACACGTAGGCCACCAGCCCGTACGGAGTGTCGTTGGCGCGCTCGACGGCCTCGGCCTCGGTCTCGAACGTACTGATCGCGGCGACCGGGCCGAAGATCTCGTTGTGGCACATCTCGGCGTCGTCGGGCACGCCCGTCAGCACCGTCGCCGGGTAGAAGTTGCCCGGGCGGTCGAGTGCCTCGCCTCCGGTGAGTACGGTGGCGCCGCGGTCGATCGCGTCCGCGACGAGGCTGCTCACCTTGGCGACGGCGGCCTCGTCGATCAGCGGTCCGACGACGACGCCGTCTTCGGTGCCACGCCCGACGGGCAGGGCCTCCATCCGCTGTGTGAGCTTGCGGGTGAATTCCTCGGCGACCGAACTGTGCACGAGGATACGGTTGGCGGCCGTGCAGGCCTGGCCGATGTTGCGCATCTTCGCCGCCATCGCCCCGTCGACGGCGTCGTCGAGATTCGCGTCGTCGAACACGAGAAACGGTGCGTTGCCGCCGAGTTCCATGGACGTGCGCATGACCGTGCGGGCACACAGTTCGAGCAGATGCTTCCCGACCTTGGTCGAACCGGTGAACGACAGCTTGCGGGCCCGGCCGTCGAGGATGAGGGGAGTGATGACCTCGTCGGGGCTGGACGTGGTGACGACGTTGACGACGCCGTCCGGAAGCCCGGCCTCGGTGAGGATGTCGGCGAGCGCGAGGATCGACAGTGGCGTCTGGGCCGCGGGTTTGATGACGGACGTGCATCCGGCGGCGATCGCGGGCCCGATCTTGCGGGTGCCCATCGCCATCGGGAAGTTCCACGGGGTGATGAGCAGGCTCGGCCCGACGGGCTGTTTGGTGACGAGGAATCGTGATCCGCCGCCCGGCGCCGTCGTGTAGCCGCCGTCGATGCGGACGGCTTCCTCGGCGAACCAGCGGAAGAATTCTGCGGCATAGGCGATTTCACCCCGGGCCTCGGTGAGCGGTTTGCCCATCTCGAGTGTCATGACGAGCGCGAGCCGGTCGACGTTCTCGAGCAGCAGACGGTGCGCGTTCATGAGGATGGTGCTGCGTTCGCGGGGCGTGGTGGCCGCCCACGACGGTTGCGCGGCCACCGCGGCGTCGAGCGCCTCGCGGGCCTCCGCGGCGTCGGCGTCGGCGACCGTGCACAGGAGTTGTCCGGTGGACGGGTCGTGGACCGGCATGGTGCGCGCACTGTCGCGCCACTTGCCGCCGATGAACAGGCCGGTCTGCACCGATCCGATTGCTGCGTCCTCGAGCATGATTTCTCCCCGTTCTCCGTTGCCGTAGGGACGGTCCCCATGTTATACAGATTGTCAACAATCTGACAATGCACTTGCCGACATTCGAAGGCATCAACGCGTGGGAGGGTTACCCGTGACTCGGCTATCTCCACTGCTCGCTCAGGCCACACCCGTGACGGTCGATCACGGTGAAGGTTGTTACCTCTACGGCACCGACGGCCGCCGCTATCTCGACTTCACCGCGGGCATCGGCGTCACCAGTACCGGGCACTGCCACCCGCACGTCGTCGAGGCCGCCCGCAGGCAGGTCGGCTCCCTGATCCACGGCCAATACACCACGGTCATGCACCAGCCGATGCTCGAACTCGTCGACCGCCTGGGGTCGGTGCTGCCCGAAGGACTCGACTCGCTGTTCTTCGCGAACTCCGGAAGCGAGGCCGTGGAGGCGTCGCTGCGACTGTCCCGGCAGGCGACCGGCAGGCCCAACGTGATCGTCTTCCACGGCGGATTCCACGGACGCACCGTCGCGACGGCGACGATGACCACGTCCGGCACCCGGTTCTCGGCCGGCTTCAGCCCGCTGATGGGCGGCGTGCACGTGGCACCGTTCCCCAACGCGTACCGCTACGGCTGGTCCGAGGAGGAGGCCACCGCGTTCGCGCTCAAGGAACTCGACTACATCTTCGCGACGCTCACCGCGCCGAACGAGACGGCCGCGTTCGTCGTCGAACCGGTGCTCGGCGAGGGCGGGTACGTGCCCGGCAACACCGCGTTCTTCCACGGGCTCCGCGAGCGCGCCGACCGGTACGGCATCCTGCTCGTCATCGACGAGATCCAGACCGGGTTCGGTCGCACCGGCAAGTTCTTCGGGCACCAGCACTTCGACGTCCGCCCCGACATCATCACCATCGCCAAGGGTCTGGCCAGCGGCTTCCCGCTGTCGGGCATCGCGGCGTCCGAGGAGCTGATGTCCAGGGGCTGGCCGGGGTCGCAGGGCGGAACGTACGGCGGCAACGCCGTCTCCTGCGCGGCCGCGATCGCGACGCTCGAGGTCATCGAGAAGGAAGACCTCGTCGCCAACGCCGCCGCCCGAGGCGCGCAGTTGCTCGACGGTGCCCGCCGGAACGCCATCGACGGGATCGGCGACGTCCGCGGCCTCGGACTGCTCGTGGGCAGCGAGTTCACCGCCGCCGACGGCACCGCGGACCGTGCGAAAGCGGCTGCGGCGCAGCAACTGGCAGCGAAGAAGGGGTTGCTGCTGTTGACCTGCGGCGCCCACATGAACGTGGTACGGATGATTCCACCGCTCATCGTGACGGCAGACCAGATCGAGGACGCCCTGAAGATCTGGTCCGAGGTACTCGACGAAGTGTGACCAGCACCCGTGAGTACTTGTTAACCGCGGGCGGTTAAGAAGTACTCACGGGCTCCGAAGGAGGACCTGTGGCTCGCTACATCACCATCACCCTGGACAAGCGCGGCGTGACGTGCCGCGCCCGGCTTCTCGACGAGGACGCGCCGCTGACGTGCGACGCCGTCTGGGACGTCCTTCCGCAGAGCGGCGACGCGTACCACGCCAAGTACGCGCGCAACGAGGTTTACACGCTGATCCCGCGGATCACGGCGGCACCGCGGCGGGAAAATCCCACCGTCACACCGATTCCCGGTGACGTATGCCTGTTCGACTTCGAGCCGTGGGAGATCGGCAACTCCGCCTACGGGTACGAACCGGGCTCCGAGGCGCACGCCGCGCAGGGCGCCACCGACCTCGCGATCTTCTACGGCCGCAACAACCTGCTGCTCAACGGCGACGTCGGCTGGGTGCCCGGCAACGTGTTCGCCGCCATCGAGGAGGGTCTGCCGGAACTGGCGGCCGCGTGCAACGAGCTGTGGATGCGCGGCGTCGAGGGCGAGACGATGAGCTTCGCCCGGGCCTGACTCGTGTGACGGCTCGAGGTGTGACCGGTCCAGAGTGTCCGGGATGGCCCTCGACGACCGTCGGGGTATCCGCCACCATCGGACGTTATGAAGCTGGACATCCATCAGATCGACGCATTCGCCGCCGGACCGTTCGAGGGCAACCCGGCGGCGATCATGCCGCTGACCGACTGGCTGGACGATGCGGTTCTCCAGCAACTGGCCGAAGAGAACAATCTGTCCGAGACGGCGTTCTACACCGCGCGCCTTCCCGCGGATGCGACGCCTCACGACCCGGCACATCCGGCGTATCACCTGCGGTGGTTCACGCCGGCGGTCGAGGTGGACCTGTGCGGTCATGCGACGCTCGCCGCCGCCGCGCAGATCCTCGAGGACGTCCACCCGGATGCCGACCGGATCCAGTTCTGGACGCGGAGCGGCTGGCTGACCGTCGACCGCGGACCGGACGCGACGCTGGTGATGGACTTCCCGGCCGAACCGCCGGTGCCGATCCCGGCCGATCCCCGGATCGTCGCAGCACTCGGCATCCCGGTGCGGGAGTGCCTGAAGGCCACCGACCTCGTGTTCGTCGCGGAATCCGAACACGACATCGCGTCGATGACCCCCGACTTCGCCGTGATCAGTCCGCTGAAGGTGCGCGGCATCGTCGTCACCGCGGCATCGGACACGGACGGGGTCGATTTCGTGTCGCGATGGTTCGGTGCCGCGGCCGGCGTGAAGGAAGACCCGGTGACCGGGTCCGCGCACTCGCAGATCGCGCCGTACTGGGCTGCCACGCTGGGGCGTGGCAGCCTCGTCGGACGGCAACTGTCGGCGCGCGGCGGAACCGTTCATTGCGACGTGCGCGGCGACCGCGTCCACCTGTCCGGGGCCTACCGGCGGTACCTCAGGGGCACCGTCGAGTTCTAGCGCTGGCTGAAGACCTCCGAATACAGTGTCTCGATCTGCTCGGCGGTGGGCGCGACCGGGTTGTTGCCGGGTGACCCGGACGCCAGCGCCTGCTCTGCCATCAACGGAATGAGGCCGTCCCAGGCGTCGCGATCGATCCCGTATTCGAGCGGGGTCGGCACCTTCAGATCGTGACACAGCGTGCTCAGCGTCTCGACGAGGAACTGCGCGGCCACGGAATCGCCTGCCGATTCCGACGCGGCGCCGAACGCCCGCGCGCAGTCGGCGTAGCGGCTCTCCGCGCCCTGCACGGAGAACGCCGTGATCGCGGGAAGCAGCATCGCGTTCGACAGTCCGTGTGCGACATGGAAATGCGCACCGATCGGCCTGCTCATCCCGTGGACCAGCGCCACGCTCGAGTTGGAGAACGCCATGCCGGCCTGCATGGACGCGACCATCATCGCCTCCCGAGCGGTGCGGTCTTCGCCGTCCGCGTAGGCCGTGCCGATGTGCTTGCCGATGGTGCGGATCGCGGCGAGAGCGAGTCCGTCGGTGAACGGCTGGGCCTTCTTACTGACGTACGCCTCGATCGCATGGGTGAGCGCGTCGATTCCGGTGTCCGCGGTCAGTCGCGGCGGCATCGACATCGTGAGTTCGAAATCCACGATCGCGGCGATCGGCAGGAACGACAGCCCCGGACACAGCATCTTCTCGTCGGAGGCGCTGTCGCTGATGACGGTGAACTGTGTCGCTTCGGAGCCGCTGCCTGCGGTGGTCGGGATCGCGATGATCGGCAGCGCCTTCCCGGTGTACACGTGCGGTGCCTTGTACGAGCGCATCTCGCCGCCGTTCGCGGACAGCACGGCCAGCGCCTTTGCGGTGTCCATCGGACTGCCGCCGCCGAATCCGATCACCGAATCCGCCCGGTGTTCGGCGACCATCCTCAGCCCGTCCGCCAGGGAATCGGTGGTGGGGTCGGGCACCGTGCCGTCGAACAGGGCGGGGTCCTTGCCTGCCGACCTGAGGAGGGCCATCACCCGGTCGGCCGCGCCGGTGCCGACGAGGTAGGAGTCGGTGACGAGAACCGGTCTCTGCAGACCCAATTGGTCGACGACCGAGCCGATCTCGTCGACTGCTCCGGCCCCGATCCGGGCGAACCGGGGGAGTGAGAGGTGTGCGCTCATGGGAGAGGTTCCTTATGCGTTCTGGGGGAATCCGAGGTTGAGGCCGCCGTGGCTGGGGTCGAGCCAGCGGGTGGTGACGACCTTGCCGCGGGTGAAGAAGTGCACGCCTTCGGCGCCGTGGGCGTGGGTGTCGCCGAACAGGGAGTTCTTCCAGCCCCCGAAGGAGTAGTAGGCCATCGGGACGGGGATGGGGACGTTGATGCCGACCATGCCGACCTCGACCTCGTTCTGGAATCGGCGGGCGGCGCCGCCGTCGTTGGTGAAGATGGCGGTGC